>JADJCR010000004.1:300000-466856 GCA_016703125.1 Micrococcales bacterium
TGGCCGGACAGGACATCGACGTACAGCGGCCCATGGCCTCGACGCTCAAGACCTTGACCGCGCTGACCCTGCTGCCTCGCCTGCAGTACGACAGTGTGTACGAGGGCCGGCCCGAGGAAACCCTCACCGAGGGGATGCACGTGGGGGTGCTGGCCGGCGCCAAGTACACCGTTGAGCAGTTGTTCCACGGGATGCTCATGCGCAGCGGCAACGACGCCGCCGTGGCGCTCGCCGATGCTTACGGCTACCAGCGCACGCTGGCGGCGATGAACCAGGAAGCCGCCCGGATTGGTGCCACCAGCACCGTCGCCAAGTCCCCGAACGGCCTGGACCAGCCCGGCCAGGTGAGTACGGCGGCCGACCTGGCGCAGATCTACCGCGTGGCCATCCAGGACCCTCGCCTGCGCGAGATCCTCACCGCCCGCGAGTACGAGTTCCCCGCGCAGCCCCCGTCCGACCCGACGCAGTCGGCGACCACGTTCACCATCTACAACCACGACACGCTGCTCAACAGCAACTACCCCGGATTCACCGGCGGCAAGAGCGGCTTCACCAGCCAAGCCGGACGCACCTACGTGGCCGGGGCCGAGCAGAACGGCCGCAATCTGATCGTCGCCCTGCTGGGCATCGGAGGTGGAACCACCTCGACCGCTCGGCAGGTCCTCGACTGGTCGTTCAGCAACGTCGGCCAGCTGACCCCGATCGGGCAGTTGCCGGAGATCCCCGAGGCCGAGCAAATCACCCCCGAACCTGCCGGCAGCAGCGCGGACGCCCAGGATGTGGCACCGCTGCCCACTGACCTGCCGGTACCAGCGGTACAGGCAGTTGAGGCCCAAGTCCAGTCCCCCACGCAGGGCACCTACGCGGTCGCCGCGGATATGCAGGTGGGCGGATACCTGGCATCGCCCTTCGCCCCGCCGGCACCGGCCGCCCAGCCGGAACCGCAGCGCGGTTTCCTCGCCAGCCTGCTGATCGGGCTCTTCAAGGCCTTGATGTGGATGGTGCTGCTGCTCGGCATCGCAGTGGTTCTGCTGCGCATCCGGGCGGTCCGGCGGCAACGGCGCCGGCGGGAGGCCTACGAGCAGGCTATGCGCCAGCGCGCAGGTCGAAGTCCCGCAGCGGACCCCACACGCCGCCGGACCCCATCTCGTACAGGGTGACGGCATCTGCGGTGAACGTCGCTTCGTAGTCAGCCAGCGTCCGCTGCGCTACCGCCAGCGTCGCGTCCGGCAGGTCGTGTGCGACGGTGACGTGCGGGTGGTAGGCGAACCGGAGTCGGCGCTCGAGCGGTCCGGATCGCACGTCGGCTTCCAGGGTTACGATCTCCGGTTCGCCGGCCGTCACCCGCACGTACACCACCGGCGACAGCGGCCGGAACGTCCCGGTGCCCTGCAGTCGCACGGGGAAGGACCGGTGACGGGCCGCGACGCCCGCAAGGTGCTCGGTGACGGCGGCGAGATCGACCACCTGAGTGGGTGGCAGCAACGTGACGTGCGCCTGGATCGTATGAGCCGCAGGGTCACCGAAGCGCTCCCGCCAGCCCTCGAGTTCATCGGCGTAGGGCCGCGGGATGGCGATGGCCACGCCGATGGTGCGCTTCACCGCGAACTCGCCTGTAGTCCCATCGCGGTGTGGACGGCGTCCAGGGTGGGCTGTGCGGCCGCGCGCGCCCGTGCGGAGCCCGCCTGCATCAAGCGGTCGAGTTCGGCGGGGTCATCGAGCAGGTCCTGGGTCCGCTGCGCGAACGGTTCGGCCACGGCCACCACGGCGTCGGCGGCCGCGGCTTTGAGCGGTCCGTACATGCCTCCGCCGTACTCCTGCGCGACGTCCTCCACGGTGCGATCCGTTGCGGCCGCCAGGATGCTCAGCAGGTTCGACACCCCCGGCTTGGCCACGGGGTCGTACCGCACCTCCGTCTCGGAGTCAGTGACAGCGGACTTGATCTTCTTGGCGATCTGCTTGGGGGCGTCGCGCAGGAACACACAGCCACCCGGCACGGACTTGCTCATCTTGGAGGTCGGGTCCTGCAAGTCCAAGATCTTGGCGCTGTCCTTCACGATGAAGGGCTCGGGCACGACGAACGTCTGGCCGTACCGGGCATTGAACCGGTTGGCCAGGTCGCGGGTCAGTTCCAGGTGCTGTCGCTGGTCCTCCCCCACCGGGACTGCGGACGCCTGGTAGAGCAGGATGTCCGCGGCCTGCAGGCAGGGGTAGGTGAACAGGCCCACCGACGCACCGGCCGCTCCCTCGCGGGCCATCTTGTCCTTGAACTGGGTCATCCGGGAAGCCTCCCCGTAACCGGTGAGGCACATCATGACCCAGCCGAGCTGGGCGTGCTGCGGGACGTCGCTCTGGACGAACACCGTCGACCGTTGCGGATCGATGCCGGCAGCCAGCAGTTGGGCGTACGAAACCCGGGTGCGTTCTCGCTGCAGCACCGGATCGACCGGGACCGTGATCGCGTGCAGGTCCACCACGCAGTAGAACGCGTCGTTGTCGTCCTGCAGTGCCACCCATTGCCGCAGCGCCCCGAAGTAGTTGCCGATGTGGAAACTCTCGGAGGTCGGCTGGATGCCGGACAGGATACGTGGACGGGACATGGATCTATTCTCCTGGTTCATCGGCAGCGACCGGCGCCAGGGCGACCTGCACCCGTGCGATGCGCCGGCCGTCCATGCTCGTCACGGTGAGCGTGTGGCCCTCGAAATCGACGTGGTCGCCCTTCTGCGGCAGCCGACCCAGATGGGACACCATGAACCCCGCCACGGTCTCGTACGGGCCCTCCGGAAGCTCCACTCCGACGTCCTCCACGAAGTCGTCCAGACTGAGCAGACCGTCCACCTCTGCCTCGCCCCCGGGCCGGAAGCTCTGCGACTCGCGCACGTCGAACTCGTCGCGGATGTCACCGACCAACTCCTCGACGAGGTCCTCCAGGGTGACGATGCCCGCCGTGCCCCCGTACTCGTCCACAACGATGGCCATGTGGCTTCCGCTGTCGCGCATCTCCTGCATCGCCGGCAGGATCGACTTGCTGTCCGGGAAGCGCGGGACCGGCCGCACCAGGCGCTGCACCTGCAGGGAACGATGCGCGATGGCGGGGTCCAGCAGGTCGCGCACGTGCACGAAACCGACCACGTCGTCGGCCGAACCCTCCACCACCGGGTACCGGGAGTGGGGCATGTCCCGCACCTTGCGTACCGCCTTCTGGATGGGCAGCTGCGCGTCGAGGAACTCCACCTCCGTGCGCGGGACCATGACCTCGGCCAGTTCCCGGTCCCCGGCGGTGATCACATCGTCGATGAGTGCGCGCTCCTCCGTGCTCAGGGAGTCCTGGGCGGCGACCAGACCCCGCAGTTCCTCCCCGGAGATGCCTTCCTTGGCCGCCTGGGGGTCACCGCCGAGCAGGCGCACTACCCCGTTCGTGGAGGCCGACAACAACCAGATGAAGGGCCGCGAGACCTTGGCCAGGGCGTCGACGGGCCCGGCGACCCACAGGGAGAAGGCCTCGGCGCGCTGCAGGGCCAGCCGTTTCGGTACCAGTTCGCCGAGCACCAGCGACAGATAGGCAATGACGACGGTGACAGCGACGAAGGCCACCGGCTCGGCCACGCTGGCGGGCAGGCCAAGCTGCTCGATCCACGGAGTGACCTGGGGGGCGATCCGGGAGGCCCCGAAACCGGCCGACAGGAACCCGGCCAGGGTGACTCCCACTTGCACCGCCGCGAGGAAGCGGTTGGGGTCACTGACCAGGTGCTTGAGCCTGCGCCCCCGGCCGCCCTGGCTCGCGGCCAGATGTTCGACCTGCGACTCCCGCAGACTCACCAGGGCCGTTTCGGCCGCAGCGAAGAACCCGCCGATCAGGGTGAACAGCAGCACCACGGCGATGTTGGTGAGCAACTCCGTCACACGCTCCAGGGTACGCAGGCGTCCGGCACCGTCGCCGTCGTGGCCATCACCCGAACTCGGCCACCACGGCGGCGTGGTCGCTCCAGCGCTGCGCGTAGGTGGCTGCGCGGGCGACGGTGAATGCCGAGAGTTCGCTGGCCAGGTCGGGCGAAGCCAGCACACAGTCGATGCGCCAACCGGCGTCGTTGTCGAACGCCTTGCCGCGCCAGGACCACCACGTGTAGCCGGCATCCCGGCCGAGGTCCACCCAGGCCAGTTCGTCGTACCAGTGCGTGAGGTACGCCCGCTCTGACTCCAGGAATCCGGCCTTGCCCCGGTTGCCCTTCCAGTTCTTGATGTCCGCCTCACGATGCGCCACGTTCAGGTCCCCGCATACCAGCGCCGAGGTCCGCTGCTCCATCCATTTGCCCATGGCGGCCAGGAACCTGTGCTTGTCGTCCTGGGCGGGAGTGTCCGCCTCGCCAGTGTGCACATAGACGCTGGCGACCTCGATCTCGCGGTCCGGAAGCGACACCCGCACCGCCAGCCAGCGGCCCTGGTCGTCGGCCTCACCGAGATCCTCGGTGGCCGCCAGCGGCCAGCGACTCAGGATCGCCACCCCGCGTGCCCAGCGCGTGTGCCCGACGGCCGGTGCTGCAGGGACCACCCGGCGAAGACATCGCCGAGCGCGGCCCGCAACTGCTCGTCGGTGGCGCGCACCTCCTGCAGGCAGATGACGTCGGCGTCCTGCGCGGCGAGCCAGGACAGACCGCCCCGGCGGACCGCAGCCCGGATGCCGTTGACGTTGGCACTGACCAGGCGCATCAGGCCATCGCGGCTTGCAGGTTCTCGTCGATGGAGGTGAGGAACTCCTGCGTGGTCTGGAACGGTTGGTCCGGCCCGACCAGCAACGCGAGGTCCTTGGTCATCTTCCCGCTCTCGACCGTCTCCACGCACACCCGCTCGAGCGTCTCCGCGAAGTTCGTCACCTCAGGGGTGCCATCGAGCTTGCCGCGATGGGCCAGTCCCTGTGTCCAGGCGAAGATGCTGGCGATCGGGTTGGTCGAGGTGGGGTTGCCCTGCTGGTGCTGGCGGTAGTGGCGCGTCACAGTGCCGTGGGCGGCTTCGGCCTCCACGGTCTTCCCGTCCGGGGTCATCAGCACCGAGGTCATCAGCCCCAGCGAGCCGAAGCCCTGCGCCACCGTGTCGGACTGCACGTCGCCGTCGTAGTTCTTGCAGGCCCAGAGGTAGCCGCCCTCCCACTTCATGGCCGCAGCGACCATGTCGTCGATGAGCCGGTGCTCGTAGGTCAGGCCGGCGAGCTTCGAACTCGGCCTTGAACTCAGTCTCGTAGACCTCCGCGAAGAGGTCCTTGAACTGGCCGTCATAGGCCTTCAGGATCGTGTTCTTCGTCGACAGGTACACCGGGTAGTTGCGGCTCAGGCCGTACCGCATCGATGCCCGCGCGAAGTCGCGGATGGAGTCATCGAGGTTGTACATGCCCATCGCCACGCCTCCGCCGGGGAAGTCGTAGACGTCGAACTCCATCGGCTCGGAGCCGTCGGCCGGCGTGAACGTCATCGTGAGCTTGCCCGCGCCGGGCACCAGGAAGTCGGTCGCGCGGTACTGATCACCGAACGCGTGACGGCCGATGACAATCGGCTTGGTCCAGCCGGGCACCAGGCGCGGGATGTTGCTGATGATGATCGGTTCGCGGAAGATGACGCCGCCCAGGATGTTGCGGATCGTGCCGTTGGGCGAACGCCACATCTTCTTCAGGCCGAACTCCTCAACCCGGGCCTCGTCGGGGGTGATGGTCGCGCACTTGACGCCCACGCCGTACTTCTTGATCGCCTCGGCCGAGTCGATGGTGATCTGGTCGTCGGTGGCGTCCCGGCTCTCTATGCCGAGGTCGTAGTACTTCAGGTCCACGTCCAGGTAAGGCAGGATCAACTGCTGCTTGATGAAGTCCCAGATGATCCGGGTCATCTCGTCGCCGTCGAGTTCGACGACCGGGTTCAGTACCTTGATCTTCGCCATGGTCGCCTCCTACAGGTCCTGGACGTCGGCCTGCTTGGCACGCACTGCGTCCGCGGCACCGTGCAACCCGGCCAGCTCGGTCTCGGTCAGGTCCGTCTGCACGACCCGGCGGACCCCCTCGCGCCCCATCTCGGCTTCCACACCCAGGTAGACCCCAGAGATGCCGTAGTCGCCGTCGACCCACGCACACGGGCATGATCTGACCGCTGTCCTCGATCACGGCCTTGGCCATGCGGGCCGCTGCGGCCGACGGGGCGTAGTAGGCCGAACCGGTCTTGAGCAGGGCCACGACCTCCGCACCGCCGTTGCGGGTGCGCACGACGAGTTCCTCGATCTCGTCGGCGCTGAGCAGGTCGGACAGTGGCTGGCCGTCGACGGTGCATCGCGACGGCACCGGGACCATCGTCTCCCCGTGGCTGCCGAGCGTGAGCGTCTTCACGCTGGCGACGGGCTTGCCGAGTTTCTCGGCCACGAAGTTCGTGAAGCGGGCGGTGTCCAGCATGCCGGCCTGCCCGATGACGCGACTGTGCGGGAAGCCGGTCGCCAATTGCGTGAGAGCAGTCATCTCGTCCAGCGGGTTGGACACCACGATGACCACGGCGTTCGGCGCGTGCTCCGCGACGTTTTCGGCGACCTGGCGCACGATTCTCGCGTTGGTCTCGATGAGGTCCATGCGGCTCATACCGGGCTTGCGCGGCAGACCCGCCGTGATCACCACGATGTCGGACCCGGTGATCGCCTCGTAGCCCGATCCGTCCAGGCCGGTGGTCTGGCCGATGACCTTGGTCTCGAAGCCCTCGACCGGGCGCGACTGGTTCATGTCGAGGGCTAGCCCCTCGGCCTTGCCCTCCACGATGTCGGTCAGGACGACTTCGTCGAAGACGTCGTACTCAGCCAGTCGCATGGCCGTGGTCGACCCGTAGAACCCTGCTCCGACAACCGTGACTTTTCCAGGCATGACTCACCTTCCGCTTATGGCGTTGACCCGCCACAAGGCTATCCGAACCTGGTGCCGGGCTCGGTCGCAGCCCGCGTCAGTGCATCAGCAGCAGCGTGACGCCCGCGAGCGCGCCGGCGAGCACCGCGAATCCGGCGGCATCGAAGAAGCGTGACCGCGAAACCAGCCATCCGGCGGTGCGAGCGGGGAGGACCAAGCGCAGCAGTGATGCCAGGCAGATGGCGACGGCCAGGCCGACCAGGCCTTGGAGCAACGACCCCGTCCCGATGAGGACCAGACCGCCCAGCGAAACGACCGCGACCAGCAGGAATGGCCACTGCGCGGTGGGTTCTTGAGGGGTGACACCGATGGCGCCGGCGGGGATCTCCGCCGCGCCCAGCAGGGTGGCCGAATCGGCTACCAGGTACTCGTCCCCCGATGCCGCACTCATAGGGGTAACGGTAGCCCCTCATACACGCGAACAGCGGACCACGTCGCCGTTAATGACTCGTACTTTCGGCCATCTCCACGACGTTGACCAGCAACATCGCACGTGTCATCGGTCCCACGCCGCCAGGCATCGGTGCCACATACCCGGCCACCGCCACAACATCTGGGGCCACATCGCCGACCAGGCCACCATCGGTGCGGGTGATACCCACGTCGAGGACCGCGGCACCAGGCTTGATCATGTCGGCTGTCAGCAGCCCCGGCCGTCCGGCGGCCACCACCACGATGTCGGCGGAGCGGGTGTACTGCGATACCTCAGCGGTGCCCGTGTGACACAGCGTCACCGTGGCGTTCTCCGACTTGCGGGTCAGCAGCAGCCCCAGCGGTCGTCCGACCGTCACCCCGCGTCCGATCACCACCACGTGCCGGCCTGCGATGGGGACGTCGTAGCGACGCAGCAGTTCCACGATGCCGCGCGGTGTGCACGGCAGCGGTGCGGGCTCGTTGAGCACCAGCCTGCCCAGGCTCATGGGGTGCAGGCCGTCGGCATCCTTGGCCGGATCGATCGCAGCCAGTACGACACCTTGGTTCATACCCGCGGGCAGCGGCAACTGCACTATGTAACCGGTGCAGGCAGGGTCGCGGTTCAGGTCCTTCAGAGCGGTCAGCACCTGCTCCTGGGTCGCGGTGGCGGGCAGGTCGACCCGGATCGACTCGATGCCCACCTCCGCGCAGTCCCGGTGCTTCCCGGCGACGTACGCCTGGCTGCCGGGGTCGTCCCCGACCAGGACCGTGCCCAGCCCGGGGTGATCCCGCGGGCCTTCAATGCGAGCACACGCTGGGCCAATTCCGCCCGGATCGCTGCCGCCGTCGCCTTGCCGTCGAGCATCACCGCTGTCATGGGGCCGATTCTGGCATCCAGCCTGCGGGCTGCCGTTCGTGGCGGTCCCGGTGAGCGCCGCCTCAGTGGAAGAAGTGGCGCACGCCGGTGAAGTACATGGTGGCGCCGGCGGCCCGCGCCGCAGCGATGACCTCCTCGTCGCGCACCGACCCGCCCGGTTGCACGACCGCACGCACACCGGCCTCCAGTAGGACCTCGAGCCCGTCGGGGAAGGGGAAGAACGCGTCGGACGCACCGACGGCACCCACCGCGCGCTCCTCGCCGGCCCGGGCCACGGCCAGTCGGGCGGAGTCCACGCGGTTCACCTGTCCCATGCCGATGCCGACCGCCGCCTGGCTCTTGGCCAGCAGGATCGCGTTGCTCTTCACCGCGCGGCAGGCCCGCCACGCGAACGCCAGGTCCCCCAGCGTGGCCGCATCCGCGGGGTCGCCGCTGACCAGCGTCCACGTCGCCGGGTCGTCGCCGGGCGCGTCGATGCGGTCCGGGTGCTGCATGAGGCAGCCCGCCGGAGATGAAGCGCACCTCCGCGCCGGCCCGGCGCTGCGGTGCGACCAGCAGGCGGATGTTCTGCTTCTTCGTCAGCACCTCGAGGGCCTCGGCGTCGAACTCGGGTGCGATCACCACTTCGAGGAAGATCTCGGACATCGTTTCGGCCACCGCCCGGGTCACCGGACGGTTGAGCGCCACGACGCCGCCGTAGGCCGAGACCGGGTCGGTCTCGAAGGCGGCCCGGTACGCGGCCAGGGCGTCGTCACCCACCGCGATCCCGCAGGGGTTCGCGTGCTTGATGATGGCCACTGCCGGCTGCTCGAAGTCCCACGCGGTGCGGTAGGCGGCGTCACCATCGACGTAGTTGTTGTACGACATCTGCTTGCCGTGCAGTTGCTCGGCGTGGGCCAGGCCCCGGCCGTGCTCGTTGACGTACAGCGCGGCGGCCTGGTGGGGGTTCTCGCCGTAGCGCAACACCTCCGCCCGCTGCCAGGTGGCGGCCACCCAGCCGGGGAACCCCTCGCCGGGCTCCAGCGATCCCAGCCAGGACGCGACAGCCACGTCGTAATCGGCGGTGTGCCGGAAGGCCCTCACCGCCAGTTCCCTGCGCTGCGCGTCGGTGAAACCCTCACCCGACTCGACGACCGCGACGACCAGTGGGTAGTCGGTGGGACTCACGACGACCGCGGTGTTGGCGTGGTTCTTGGCAGCCGCCCGCACCATGGCTGGACCGCCGATGTCGATCTGCTCGATGCAGTCGTCCACGCCGGCGCCACTCGCGACGGTCGCGGTGAAGGGATAGAGGTTGACCACCACCAGGTCGATGCCGGTGATCTCGTGCTCGTCCAGGGTCTGCCGGTGCTCGGCCTTACGGCGGTCGGCGAGGATGCCGCCGTGGATCGCCGGGTGCAGCGTCTTCACCCGGCCGTCGAGGATCTCCGGGAACCCTGTGACGTCCGCGACTCCAGTGACGGGGATGCCGGCGGTCGCGATTGCCGCGGCCGTCGACCCCGTGGAGACGATCTCGATCCCGGCCCGGTGCAGCGCGGCCGCCAGGTCCTCCACTCCCGTCTTGTCGTAGACCGAGATAAGTGCTCGGCGCATCGTCATAACTCCACTCTCCGTCCGTCGACTCGGCAGCCGCCGGTCACGAGGCGGTTGACCACCTCGGGCAGCAACTGCCACTCCACTTCCTTGATCCGTTCGTGCAGGCTCGCCTCGTCGTCACCGGGCTCGACCGGCACGGTGCGCTGGGCGATGATCGGGCCGGTGTCCACGCCGGCGTCCACCAGATGCACCGTGCAGCCGCTGACCCTGACGCCGTAGGCCAGCGCATCAGCCACAGCATGGGCTCCGGGGAACGCCGGCAGAAGTGCGGGGTGGCTGTTGATCACCCGCTGGGGAAACCGCTCCAGGAACGCCGCGTCGAGGATGCGCATGAACCCCGCGGACACCACCCATTCGGGGTCGGAATCCGACAACGCGTCGGCCAGCGCGAGGCTCCACGCCGCGCGATCGGGGTACTCGGCGGGCCCGATGACGACGGTGGGGATGCCGGCTGCCTGCGCGCGACGCAAGCCAACCGCGGGCCGGTCCGCGGCCACCACCGCGATGTCATAGGTGCGTGCGGGGTCGTCGATGAGGGACTGCAGCAGGGTGCCGGTTCCGGAGATCATCACGGCGATGCGGGCGGGCACGACACCGATCCTAGGGCCCGCCCCGGGGCGGCTCAGGCGGGGACGTCCTCGGCGTCGTCAGCGTGGGTGACGTCATCGGTGATATCGACGACATCGCGAGAGCGCCAGCGCCGGTGGGCCCACATGGCAGCGCCCTCCAGCACGGTCCCGGCGACCACGCCGGCCAGCAGCACGGCGATCGCCATGGGCGGGGGGCCGAGGACCTCGAGCCGACCGGCGCCCAGGCGGCCGATGCTGATCGCCCACCACAGATCGACCGCGATGAGCACCAGGCCCACCGCCGCCGCCCTCGGCAGCAGCCATGACCGCCAATCCGCGGCGCGACCGGCCAGCCGGGACAGCACCACCCCGGCGGCGACGGGGATCAGGATCCCGATCAGCCACAACGGCTGCGAGGTCGTGGGCAACAGGTTCAGGCCGATCAGCGGCACCTGCTCGGTGACCGGGCTCACGGGCGTGACCGCGACCCCGCCCACCGTGACCCCGGTCCCGGCCACGAACGACAGGCACCACATGAGGGTCGCCGGCAAGTAGCCAAGCCACGCGACCAGCAGCGCGATGCCACCCACGAGGCCGGGATCGAGATCCCGCAGCCAGGCGCTCAGTACCGGGTAACCCACAGCCAGAGCCGCGACGAGGATCACACAGGCACCGGCGGTCAGTGCCGCCAGGGCGCCGACGGCAGGCCGCGACCAGCGCCACACGCGGGGCAGCAGGTCGGGAGCCAGGCGCGCGCGCCACACGATCGCCGCGAACGAGACGACGAAGGCCAGCAGCCCGGCGTGCAGCAGAGCCCGGCTCGGCATGGCCGCGGCACCGGTGACGGTGCCGTACAGCGCGGCCAGCAGGGCGATCAACGCGTAGGGGCCGGCCAGGCAGGCCGCTGCCACGACGGCGGATTTCGGGTATGCGATGGCCGCCCTGTGGGCCACCCATCTGCCCGCGGCCCACAGGGTGAGGGCAGGGAACACCACCCACGCCCACGGGAGGAGTGACCAGACACCGGCACCGACCACGAAGGGGGTGCCGTGTGCGACCAGCCAGATGTCCGCACCCATCCGCATCGCGGTGTCGGACGCGGACTCGCCGGCGGCGAAGATCCACACGACCAGCGTGAGGACCACGGTGATCACCAAGCCGGTCAGTGCCGCCCAGATGCCGGCAGCTGCCCCCGCCACCGGGGCGGGCAGCGGACCGGACCGCCAGAACGTCGACACGGCGTTGGCCGGGGAGGCCCAGCCGGCGCGAGTGGCCTTGATGCGGTCGGCCTCACGGCCGGTCCCGGTGCGGTTGCCCGGACGGGACCGCGGGGTCCGGCTCCGGTTGGCGGGACCCTGTGAAGCGCGACTCACTGGACTAGGTTCGCATCCCTTTCTGGCAGTCGGTGGACATACACGCCGATTACCCCACCTGCGCCGGTGCCGGCCGCAGTACGGTCGAAGCATGAGCCGACCCGTGGTGGCGGTGGTGTTGACCGGCGCTGCCGCACGGGGCGCGTTCCAGGCCGGCGCGCTGTCGCGCATCGTGCCCGCGCTCATCGAACGCGGCGAACGTCCGACGGTCTTCCTGGGCACGTCGGCAGGTGCCATCAACGCCTCGCTCTGGGGTAGCCTCGCGCATCTGCCCGCCGACGAGGCGGCCGCAGCCCTGCTGGCCATCTGGCGCAGCATGGACCGGCCGGACGTGTACGCCCACCCGGCCGGATCTCTCGTACGCAGCGCTTTGGGGTTGCTGCCCGGAGCGCTGCTGGGCACCGGGGACGGCGTCGCGAGCGTGCTCGACACCGAGCCCCTGCGCCGAACCGCTGCGGAGACGCTCGACGCCGGGCGACTGAGCGCCAATGTCGCGGCCGGACATGTGGACGCGGTGGGAGTAGCTGCCACCCGGATTCCGCCCGACCTGCCGAAGGCCCCCACCCGTCGCGATCCCGCCGAGCAGTGGTCCATCTCGCACGCCCACAGCGTGCTCTTCCTCGACACCACCCTGGATGCGACCCACGTGGCTGATCCCGATCGGGCATTGCGCCTGAGCAGCGGACCCGTCGAAGCTGAACACGTCCTCGCCTCAGCGGCCATCCCCGTCGCGTTCCCAGCCGTGGAGGTCACACGGCCCGAACGGTTCGCGGGCTGGTACGTGGATGGCGGAGTCCGGCTCAACGCGCCGTTGCGCCCGGCCGTGGCACTCGGCGCGCAACGCCTGGTCGTGATCGCCGCGCATGCCACGAGGTACCCCACCTCCACGCCGGGGAGCCCCGGCGAGCGACCGGACGTGGCCGACGCGGCGGCGATGACCCTGCACTCGATCCTGGCCGACCGGGTCATCGAGGATCTCCATGACATCCGCACTCGCAACAGGTGGCTCGCGCAGGGGTGCTCCCCCACTCCCGCGGCGCGCCCCGGATACCACCATGTGGCGGTCATGGAGGTGTCGCCGGAACCCGGCTCGCTGGCCGATCTCGCCGCGGAGGTTCTCAGGTCGAAGTCCTGGTGGCGTGAGAGCGACAGCATCGTCCTGGGTCGCCTGCTGCGCGGAGTCGGCGCGGGACCCGGCCAGCAGGAGTTGCTCAGCTACATGTTCTTCGACGACGAGTACTTCGCGCGCCAGATCGCACTGGGCCAAGCGGCCGCCGACCGGGCCCTGCGCCGCGGCTGGCAGTAGCCGCCCGACACCACAAGTGGGCGAAACCCTCTTCCCGGCGCCCAGTTCCGGTGTCCACGGAAGCGACACAACGGGGCAATACGGGCAAATCACCGCCACAAGTGGGCGGATCCACAGGCAAACCACGCTGGGTCGCCCAGTTGTGGTGCCGACGCACTGCGTTGCGGCTGGCAGTAGCCGCCCGACACCACAAGTGGGCGAAACCCTCTTCCCGGCGCCCAGTTCCGGTGTCCACGGAAGCGACACAACGGGGCAATACGGGCAAATCACCGCCACAAGTGGGCGGAACCACAGGCAAACCGCCCTATGTCGCCCAGTTGTGGTGCCGACTCCGTCGAGCCGGTCGGTCAGAGACCCGCGACGATCTCGTGGACGAGACGGGCAGCCTGCGCCGGTGTCTTCCCGACCCGCACGCCCGCGGCTTCGAGCGCCTCGGCCTTGGCCACGGCGGTCCCGGACGAGCCGGACACGATGGCGCCGGCGTGGCCCATCGTCTTGCCCTCCGGCGCGGTGAACCCGGCCACATAGCCGACGACAGGCTTGGTGACGTTGTCCTTGATGAACGCCGCTGCCCGCTCCTCGGCGTCCCCGCCGATCTCACCGATCATGATGATGACGTCGGTCTCGGGGTCCTCCTCGAACGCGGCGAGGCAGTCGATGTGGGTGGTCCCGATAACGGGGTCACCACCGATGCCGACCGCTGTCGTGAAGCCGATGTCACGGCACTCGAACATCATCTGGTACGTCAAGGTCCCCGACTTCGACACCAGCCCGATCCGTCCGGGCCGGGAGATGTCCGCCGGGATGATGCCGGCGTTGGACTTGCCGGGGCTGATGAGTCCGGGGCAGTTCGGGCCGATGATCCGGGTGGTGCCGGCGTCCTTGGCGTAAGTGAAGAAGTTGGCCGTGTCGTGCACCGGCACCCCTTCCGTGATGACCACGGCCAGCGGCACCTGCGCGTCGACGACCTCTTGCACCGCGCCCTTGGTGAACTTGGGCGGCACGAAGACGACCGACACGTTGGCGCCGGTGCCGTCCACGGCCTCCTGCACCGAGTTGAAGACGGGGATGGCCGTGCCGTCGGCGTCGACGGTCTGGCCCCCCTTGCCCGGCGTGACGCCGGCCACGATGTTGGAGCCACCGGCGACCATCCGCCGGGTGTGCTTGCCACCCTCGGAACCGGTGATGCCCTGCACCAGGATGCGGGAGCTGTCGTCCAGGTAGATCGCCATGTCTGTTGTTCTCCCTCTACCGCGCGGCCAGTTCGGCGACCCGCGCCGCGGCCTCGTCCATCGTGTCCACGAGTTCGATCACGTCGTGCTCGGCTTCGTCGAGGATGCGCCGGCCCTCGGCGGCGTTGTTGCCGTCGAGCCGGCAGACCAAGGGCTTGTCCACCACGTCGCCGCGCTCCGCAAGCATCTGCATGGCCTGCACGATGCCGTTGGCCACCGCGTCGCAGGCGGTGATGCCGCCGAAGACGTTGACGAACACGCTCTTGACCTCGGGGTCGCCGAGGATGATCTCGAGGCCGTCCGCCATGACTTGTGCGGAGGCACCACCACCGATGTCGAGGAAGTTCGCAGGCTTCACGCCACCGAACTGCTCACCGGCGTAGGCGACGACATCCAGAGTGCTCATCACCAGTCCGGCGCCGTTGCCGATGATGCCGACCTCGCCGGAGAGCTTGACGTAGTTCAGGCCCTTCTCCTTGGCCTGAACCTCCAGCGGGTCGGTGGCTGCGATGTCCACCAGGGCTTCGTGGTCGGGGTGGCGGAAGTCTGCGTTGTCGTCGAGCGTGACCTTGCCGTCCAGCGCCAGCACCTGACCGTCGGGCGTCTTCACCAGCGGGTTGACCTCCACCAGGGTGGCGTCCTCCTTGACGAAGACGTCCCAGAGCTTGACCAGCACGTTCACCACCTGGTCGGCGACATCGGCCGGGAACGTCGCCTCGGCCACGATCTCGGCGGCCTTCGCGGGGTCGACGCCGGCGATCGGGTCGATCGCGACCTTCGCCAGCGCCTCAGGCTTGGTGGCGGCCACCTCCTCGATGTCCATGCCGCCCTCGACACTGGCCATCGCCAGGAAGTTGCGGTTGGCGCGGTCGAGCAGGAACGAGACGTAATACTCCTCTGCGATGTCCGCTGCACCGGTGATGAGCACCTTCTGGACGATGTGGCCCTTGATGTCCAGCCCGAGGATCCCCTCGGCCTTGGCCTGCGCATCGGCGGGGTTCTCGGCGAGCTTCACACCGCCGGCCTTACCCCGGCCGCCGGTCTTCACCTGCGCCTTGACCACGACCGGACCCCCGATGCGCTCGGCAGCCGCCGCGGCAGCCCCGGCTTCGGTGATGACCTCGCCCGACTGGGTGGGTACGCCGTGCTTGGCGAACAGTTCCTTGGCCTGGTACTCGTAAAGATCCACTGCACCACCTCGATCGCTACCAACTGTGCTTGCTTGAGACGCTACTAATCGCGGCACCGGCAGTGGACAGTGGGTCGCGCGAACCCTTCAGACGACCGGGGTCGCGCCCAGGTTCGCCCTGACCCAGGTGACGACGTCGTCGGTGGAGGTGCCGGGGGTGAACACCCGGGCCACCCCCATCTGCGCCAACGGCTCCAAGTCCTCCTCGGGGATGATGCCCCCGCCGAAGACCACGATGTCGTCGATGTGACGGGCCGCCAGCAGGTCCAGCACGGCCTTGAACAGCGTCATATGGGCCCCGGACAGGATGGACAGGCCGATGGCCTGCACGTCCTCCTGGATGGCCGCGTGCACGATCATCTCCGGGGTCTGGTGCAGGCCGGTGTACACCACTTCGATCCCGCCGTCGCGCAGGGCCCGGGCGATGACCTTGGCACCGCGGTCGTGCCCGTCGAGTCCCGCCTTGGCGATCAGCACGCGAATGGGCTCCGTCACGGGCCCGAGTCTACGCGCTCGGGCCATCGCCGTGACCTATGACCTGTACTTCCGCGATCAGCCGCACGGGGACCGGAAACCGCCGTATTTCGCGGTGTCCGGGGTACAAAACCCGCGATCTTGGGCTAGTTTCCCCTTATGCCCGACTGTCCGCCTGAGCACCCCGACCATTCATTCCGGCACAGGATGCAGAAGGCGCGGGACACCACCGGGACCGCCAAGAAGTCCCTGCTGAACCCCCTGGGGCTGCGCGGGGTCGCCGTCGAGGCGGCCTTCCTGGCCACTCACGTCGCGATGTACCCCTTCGGCCTCGTCGAGGACAAGTACCGGCACGCCGAGCAACGGCACAACCTTGATGGCCTGCCACCGGTCCAGCGTGGGCTGATCATCGGCGACGTCGAGGCTGCGGGCACGCCGATCATCCTCATCCACGGCATCATCGACAACCACACCGTCTTCGCGTTCCTGCGCCGGGCGCTGAACCGTCGGGGTTTCGGCCGGGTCATCACACTGAACTACTCGCCGCTGTCCGACGACATCCCGCGTGTGGCCCGGCGGTTGAAGTCGCTGGTGGAGAAGGTCCGCCGTGAGACCGGCTACGAGCGCGTGCACGTCATCGGTCACTCGATGGGCGGGGTCGTGGCGCGTTACTACGTGCAGCGTCTCGGTGGCGACAACCGGGTGCACACGCTGGTGACCCTGGGATCTCCGCACGCCGGCACCATGCCGGCCTATCTGATCCCCACTCGGTGGTCAAGCAAATGCGACCGGGCAGCCCGGTCGTGCAGGAACTCGACGCCCCCCGCCCCGGGTGCCGCACGCGGATGGTGGCCATCTGGTCGGACCTCGACCAGATGATCATCCCGAAGCGCAACGCCCGTATCGTGCACCCGGACCTCAACGCCCGCAACGTGTTCGTCCGGGGCGTGGGCCATATGTCGTTCCCGGTTGACGGCAGGGTCGTGCACGAGATCTGCACCACGCTGGCTCAGCTCGATCCGGACGGCTCCACGCTCGTGCGCGGCGCCACATCCATCGGCAGCAGCACCGGCCGTGTCAGCGAGCCGGTGGTGCCGAGCCGACCGGCCGCGCAGGCGCGCACAGGGGTGGCCGAGTAGGACCCCACACCGGGTCGGGCCTACAAGAAGTCCTGCGGATCGCGCTGGTCGCCCTTCTTCAGCACTTCGAAGTGCAGGTGGGGCCCGCTGGTGTTGCCGGTGCTGCCCACCGCGCCGATACGCTCCCCGCGCAGGACCCGGTCGCCCTTGTCCACCCCGATGTCGTTCAGGTGCGCGTACAGCGTCTCGACGCCGTTGTCGTGGCGCACGATGATGTGGTTGCCGTAGGCGCCACCCCAGCCGGCTTCCACCACCCGGCCGGCCAGAGCCGAGAACACAGGTGTGCCCGTGGCGGTGGCGAAGTCCAGTCCGGTGTGGTGACCGGAGGACCAGCTGCTGCCGGCCTGGCCGAAGTAGGCGGTGTTGCGGTAGTTGCGGGTGGGCGTGAACATGTCGCCGCTGCTGCGTTGTGCCCGCTGCTCGGCGCGCCTGGCCCGGCGGATCTCGATCTGCTTGGCCGTGTCCGCCGCGTCATCCATCAGGTCCGGCGGGAACGCCGGCATATCCGCCGCGGGCTGCGCCACGGGCGGCGCCACGGGCTGATCGACCGCCTCGGCCTGATCGACGGAGGCAAGCACCACGTCGGCGCCGCCTGGCACCGCACCGAGCACCAGCGCACCGGCGACCACCGCGACACTGGCTCCCTGCACGAACTCCGGAATGCCATATGTGCTCACAGGCGCCTCACTCCCCACGCAGGTAGGGACGGGGGTCGAGCTTCTTGCCGTGCTGCGAACGGATCTCGAAGTGCAGGTGCGGACCGGTGGTGTTCCCGGTGCTGCCCACCTTGCCGACCCGCTGCCCGGACCGGACGGTCTGACCCTTGCGCACGGCGATGGCCGACAGGTGCGCGTAGAGACTGCGCTTGCCGCTGCGGTGTTTGACGAGTACCGCCTTGCCGTACGCGCCGGCCCAGCCTGCGTGCACGACCTTGCCGTCGGCCACGGTCCGCACCGGCCGGCCCCGGGGGGCGGAGAAGTCAAGACCGGTGTGCCGGCCGGAGGACCACAGCCGGCCTCGCTGGCCGAACTTGGCGGACAACCGGTAGCCGGTGGTGGGCAGGTGGCTGAAGCGGGCCGAGGTGGCCACGGATCGGCGGTCGCCATCGGCGGCATGCGGGGGCGGTGGCCGGGACCGGCAGTGCCGCCGTGAGGCCTGCTCCCAGCAAGGGGATCAACGTCTTCATGGCGCTGTTGTGCTCGGTGCGCCGTCGCGTCAATCACTAGGAGACCGTCAAAACGGGCAAATAGACCGTGACATCCCGCACGTGGGTGTGTTGTGCGTCACTTACACCTTCTCGACGGGGGCATAACGCAGTAGGAGGCGCTTGACGCCTGCACTTCCGAAATCGATGTGCGCCTCGGCCCTGTCGTCCTGGCCGGCCGTCGAGACGACAGTCCCGAACCCGAACTTCGGGTGCAGCACGTTGTCGCCGGCGGTGAGGTCGATGACCGGTCCCGCGGTCCGGCGGGCGGCCCCGGCGGCCTGGGCCAGCGCGGGTGCGCCCCCGCGACCCCCGGCACTGGGGCGCCGCGACAGGTCACGGCCGGTGCGGCGCCAATCCACCAGGGACTCCGGCAACTCCTCGAGGAACCGGCTCGGCGGGTTGGACTGCGGCGTGCCGAACTGCATGCGCACGGCGGCGCGGCTGACATACAGCCGCTGGCGTGCCCGGGTGACACCCACGTACGCCAGGCGTCGTTCCTCCTGCAGCTCCACGGGGTCGTCCAACGAACGCATGTGGGGGAATACGGCTTCTTCTAGTCCCGTCAGGAACACCGCGTCGAACTCCAGGCCCTTGGCGGTGTGCAGGGTCATCAGCGTGACCAGGCCGCCCTCGTGCTCGGGCACGTCATCGGCCTCAGCCACCAGCGCGACCCGTTCGAGGAAGTCCGCCAGCGTGCCGTCGGCGTTGTCATTGAGGAACTCCCGGGCGACTGACGCGAGTTCGGCCAGGTTCTCCAGGCGCGACTCGTCCTGCGGATCGTTGGAGGCCTGCAGTTCAGCCACCAGCCCGGACTGTTCCAGCACGGCCTCGACCATCTCCTCGGGGTCGGCACCTGAGTCCAGCCGCAGCCGCAGCTCATCGAGAAGCGCCAGGAAACCACCTATGCGGGTCTCCGCGCGCGGACCCAGGCCGATCTCAGCCACGCGGCGCAGGGCGGCCTCGAAACTGATCTGCTCGCGCGCTGCCAGGGCGGTCACCTGTTCCACGGTGCGGTCCCCGAGTCCCCGCTTGGGCACGTTGAGGATCCGCTGGAGCGCGACATCGTCCTCAGGGTTGGCCACCACGCGCAGGTAGGCCAGGGCATCGCGCACTTCTCTGCGCTCGTAGAAGCGGACGTTGCCGACGATGCGGTAGCGCAGGCCCGAGCGCACCAGTACCTCTTCCAGGGGCCGGGACTGCGCGTGGGTCCGGTAGAACACGGCGATCTCACCGGCCGGCATCCCGTGAGCGGTGAGGCTGCGGATCTCATTGACGACGAAGGCCGCCTCGTCGCGGTCGTCATCGGCCACGTAGCCGACGATCTGGTCGCCGTCACCGGCATCGGTCCACAGTCGCTTCTCACGGCGGCCCGCGTTGTGGGCGATGAGGGCGTTGGCCGCCGAGAGGATGGTCTGGGTGGAGCGGTAGTTCTGCTCCAGCAGAACGACCTCGGCACCGGGGAAGTCCTTCTCGAACTCCTCGATGTTGCGCACATCGGCCCCACGGAAGGCGTAGATGGACTGGTCGGAGTCACCGACCACGCACAACTCCGCCGGGTCCAGGCCCTCGGAGCCGTCCCCCACCAGCCGCCGCACGAGTTCGTACTGGGCCTTGTTGGTGTCCTGGTACTCATCGATGAGGATGTGCCCGAACATCCGGTGGTAGTAGGACGCCACCTCATCGAAGAGCGTCAGCACGGCCACGGAGTTGCCGATGAGGTCGTCGAAGTCCATCGCGCCTGCCCGCTGCAGCCGCTCGGTGTACTGCCGGTACACGTCGGCCAGGACCTGCTGGGACTCGGTCTCCACCCCGGCGGCGAACCCCTCATGGTCGATCAGTTCGTTCTTCAGCCCGGAGATCTGATGCTGCAGACCGCGTGGACGGTACTTGCGCGGGTCGAGGTCGAGGTCCTTGCCGATGGCCGTGAGCAACCGGCGGCTGTCATCGGTGTCGTAGATCGAGAAGGAACTCGGGAATCCGAGGTGGTGGCCCTGCCGTCGCAGGATCCGCACGCAGGCGCTGTGGAATGTGGAGACCCACATGCGCCGGCCGACGGGTCCGACCAGCGCACTGACCCGCTCCTTCATCTCGTTGGCGGCCTTGTTCGTGAACGTGATCGCGAGGATCTCCGAGGGCACGGCCTGGTTGCTGGCCAGCAGATGGGCGATCCGCCGGGTGAGCACGCGCGTCTTCCCCGAGCCGGCACCGGCCACGACGAGTATCGGGCTGCCGCGATGGGTCACGGCCTGGGCCTGCTGGGGGTTCAGATCGGAAAGAAGGTCGTCCACTGCTCCCGAGTGTAGGCTCCGGCGACCACTACCGGATGACCCCCACCAGACGCAGGGACACCCGCGCCTTCCTGGGCGCGCCGGCCACTCGGATGGCCTTGTCGTCCGACAGGTTCACTACCACCAGGTCGGTGTTCGAACGACGGGCGCGCACGTCCACGCTGCGCACCCCGGGCCGGTCCCCGGCGCTCCACACCGTCACACCGCCGGCCTTCCCGGCCCCCTTGGTGGTGACGGCGAGCACGACCGCGCGCGCGGTGGCCGGGACCTTGCCGGTGATCGTCTTCTCCGTGGCAGCCCGGAACGTGCCCAGATCCGACGATGACGGCCGCAGGCGTGCGGCACCCGGTTGCGGAGTCGTGACCCACCCGCCGAGCGCCACCGTGACCGTGGTCGGCGCCTGGGCCGTGTTCTTCAACGTCACCGCGGCGTCCGTCGTGGCTGTGAACACGGTGGCCGAGCGGGTTCCCTTGACCACGTCGACGGCGTCGGCGCGGGTCGTGGCTCCGGACGGCGTGACCCGGATGTGACCGGCGACCGTGCCCGTGGTGTTGAGGGTGAGCACCGCGCCGGTGAGGCCCTTGTCCGGGGCCCCGGGCAACGTGATGTTCTGGGTGCCGCCGGCGGGGATCTCGGTCGTGGCGGCCACCGTCGCCGGGACCGGCCGCCACGTACCCGTGCGGTCGGTCGCGGCCGCGGTGCTGGCTCTGGTGAAGTACCCGAGGACGTCGACCGCGACCGGGGCGTGACCGGCCACCGTCGCCAGCCAGATGCGGCCGGTATCGGACACCGGCACGATCGCAGTGGCCGCACTTGTTCCCTGCATGCCCAGTGAGACGACCTTGGGGCCGTTGGCGCCCGGGGCGCCGGAGGCGGTGATCCAACCCGGTGCGTTGGACTCGTAGGCCGTCACCAGCACGGCCACTGCTTGCGCGCCGTCCTTCGGGATGCCCTTCTTGCCGACCACCGCCACCGACACACTCCGGTTGTCTCCGGACCAGCGCCGTTGCTGCAGGTAGCAGCCGGCCGGGCCCTTCGTGCGCCCGTCGAACACGCGCACCGGCTTGACGGGGACGAAGGCGGCCGACGACTGCAGGCTGCGGGCCTGGCCGCCGACCCGGGCGACTGGGCAGGGCCGGTCCACCACCGGAGTGCCGTCCCAGTACGAGGTGCGCCCTGCGGCACCGTCCCACGTCATCGAGAAGTGCACATGATCGCGGTGGCAGAAGGTGTCGCTGCCCGACCCCTGCAGCGAGTAGCAGCCCTTGAGCTCGGTCCAGCCACGACCCGGGTCGTACGCCCGCCACATCTCGTCGCCCCACCCGATGTACATGATCCCCAGGCGCCGGGCGTTGGCCGCAGGCGTGCCGTCCGGGCCGGGGGCGGTGACCCAGTCCACAAAGGCCTGGGCCTCGGCTCGCTCTGCGGGGTTCTTCCAGTCCACCATCCAGTCGACCGCACGGCCCTCCTTGTGCTCGGAGATGCTGTCCTGGTCGCAGGCCCGCGTGATGCCGATGACAGCCTTGCCGTAGGTGTCGAGCAACAGTTGGCGCAACATCATGGCGCCGGGCCGGGCCACCGGGTCGCAGGTGGTCATCCCTTCGTACTCGATGGGAGCGTCGAGGACGGCCGGGTAGGGCCGGTCCGGGGGGAGCACGGAACTGGCGTTCTTCGCAGCGGTGGCCGGGGAGCTGGCGAGCAGCACCAGCAACAGCGCCGACAGCAGGGGAAGGATGCGTCGCACCCGAGGCAGGCTGCCAGGGTCATCCGGGCGGTTCGGGCATGTCGCGCCCGTGTCGGTCACGAAAAGGTCACGACGGACCCGCTTTGTGCGTTTATGTCCGGTTCTGGGTCACTCCCACTCGATGGTGCCCGGAGGTTTGCTGGTGACGTCCAGCGCCACGCGGTTAACGGCATCCACCTCGTTGGTGATGCGGGTGGAGATGGTGGCGATCACCTCGTGCGGCAGGCGCGACCAGTCGGCGGTCATGGCGTCCTCGCTGCTCACGGGCCGCAGCACCACCGGATGCCCGTAGGTGCGGCCGTCACCCTGCACCCCGACGCTGCGGACCCCCGCCAGCAGCACCACGGGGAACTGCCACACCGATCGGTCGAGACCCGCCGCGTTGAGTTCCGCGCGGGCGATGGCGTCCGCACGGCGCAGGGTCTCCAGGTTCTCCGCGGTGACCTCCCCCACGATCCGGATCGCCAGGCCCGGCCCGGGGAACGGGTGGCGCCAGACCATGTCCTCCGGCAGTCCGAGGGCCGTCCCCACCGCACGCACCTCGTCCTTGAACAGGTCTCGCAGCGGCTCGACGAGTTCGAACTCGAGGTCGTCGGGCAGGCCGCCGACGTTGTGGTGGCTCTTGATGTTGGCGGTGCCCGTGCCGCCCCCGGATTCCACGACGTCGGGGTAGAGCGTCCCCTGCACGAGGAACCGCACCTCCCCGCCGGCCTCCGCGACGACGTCGGCCGCGGCCGCCTCGAACACCCGGATGAACTCCCGGCCGATGATCTTGCGCTTCTGCTCGGGCTCGGTGACCCCCGCCAGCGCCTCCAGGAACCGCCCTCGCGCGTCCACCACGACCAGGCGCGCACCAGTGGCGGCGACGAAATCCCGCTCCACCTGCTCCACCTCGCCCTGCCGCAGCAGACCGTGGTCCACGAACACGCAGGTGAGCCGGTCCCCGATCGCGCGCTGCACCAGCGCCGCGGCCACTGCGGAGTCCACGCCGCCGGACAGCCCGCAGATCGCCCGGCCCTCCCCCACCTGTGCGGCGATCGCGGCCACCTGGGTGTCGATCACCCCTTCGGTCGACCAGTTCGGCGTGAGGCCCGCGACGTCGTAGAGAAACCGCTGCAGGATGGCCTGCCCGTGGTCGGTATGGGCCACTTCGGGATGGAACTGCACCCCGGCCAGCGGACGGTTGCGGTGGATGAAGGCCGCCACGGGGGTGGCTGCGGTCATGGCGACCACCTCGCAGTCCGCCGGCGCCTTCACCACCGCGTCCCCATGTGACATCCACACCGACTGCTCGGCGGGTTGCCCGGCGAACAACACGGAGTCGGTGGTGCGCACGGTCGTGCGGCCGTACTCCCGCAGTCCCGTCTTGTCCACCTGCCCGCCGAGGGCAGCGGCCATCACCTGGAAGCCGTAGCAGATGCCGAACACGGGGACGCCGGCGTGAAGGATCTCCTCGTCGAAGGCGGGGGCATCGTCGACGTAGACGCTGGCCGGCCCTCCGGACAGGACGATCGCCAGCGGCTGCTTGGCCAGGATCTGCTCGGCGGTCCAGGTGTGGGGGACCACTTCGGAGTACACGTGCGCCTCCCGCACCCGGCGGGCGATGAGCTGGGCGTACTGGGCACCGAAGTCGACGACCAGGACCGGACGGGGCAGATTCGCCATGCGGCAAGTCTAGGTGTGACGCAGCGCGGGCCGACGGCGCGCCCGCTATCCCAAGTCACTAAGTCGGAAAGGCTGTGTTACGGTTTCCTAGTAACTTGACCGACAATGCCATGTATGGAGGCAGTAATGACCACATCCCTTCGCCGCAGACTCGCGGGGGTGGCCGCAGCCGTGGCAGTGATGGGGACGCTGGCCGCGTGCTCGTCCGACGCCGACAACGCGTCCAGTTCAGCCGACCCCAGCGCCGCCGCCCAGGAGATCAAGACCGTGCGGCTCGGCTTCTTCCCGAACCTCACGCATGCCCCGGCCCTGGTCGGTATGCAGGAGGGCTACTTCAAGGAGGCGCTGAAACCGCTGGGCCTCACGGTGACCCCGACCGCCTTCAACGCCGGTCCTGACGCCGTGACCGCCCTGTTCGGCGACTCCCTGGACATCACCTACATCGGCCCGAACCCCACGATCAGCGCCTACACGCAGTCCAAGGGCGAGGCCGTGAAGGTCGTGTCCGGCGCCGCGTCCAGTGGTGCCGCGCTGGTCGTCAGCCCGGACATCACGACTGCGGCCGACCTCAAGGGGGAAGGCACTGGCCACACCGCAACTGGGCAACACCCAGGACGTGGCGCTGCGTTACTGGCTCCAGGACGAAGGTCTGACCAGCACTGTCGAGGGTGGCGGAGACGTCTCCATCAAGCCGCAATCCAACGCCGACGGACTGACCGCGTACGGCGCCGGGCAGCTCCAGGGGGCATGGGTTCCCGAGCCGTGGGTGTCGGAGTACGTGGCCAAGGGCGCCAAGGTGCTGGTGAACGAGAAGGACCTGTGGCCCGACGGCAAGTTCGTCACGACGAACATCCTCGTGCGTAGCGAGTTCCTCGCCGACCACCCCGACGTGGTGCAGGCCGTGCTCGACGCCCACGTGCAGGCGCTGCAGGAGATCGAGAAGAACCCCGACCAGGCCAAGACCGACGTGAACGCCGCGCTGCAGAGCCTGACCGGTGGACAGCTCGACCCGGAGATCATGGACTCTGCCTGGGAGCAGGTCGACTTCACCGCCGATCCGCTGCCGCAGACACTGGTGACCTCGGCCTCGCACGCGGCGGACGTGGGTCTGCTCGATCAGGCCGAGATCGACGCCGCCGGTGGGTTGCCCGGGACGCTGTACGACCTCTCGCTGATCAACAAGTCGCTGGAAGCCGCCGGATTGGACCCGGTGACCCAGTGACCGTGACCCTGCAGGCACCAGCGCACACCGCACTGCAAGTGCGCGGCGTGACGAAGGTCTTCGACTCCGAGGATGGCCGCACCGCGGCCCTGCACGGCGTGGATCTCGATGTCCGCCGGGGTGAGTTCGTCACCGTGGTCGGGCACAGCGGCTGCGGCAAGACGACCCTGCTGAACATCGTCGCCGGCCTCGACACTCCCACCTCCGGGAGTGTCGAGGTCGACGGCCGCTCCGCGCTGATGTTCCAGGACCCGACGCTGCTGCCGTGGCTGACCGCCCGGCAGAACGTGGAATTGGCCCTCAAACTGCGGGGCGTCCCCCGGAAGGAACGCAGGACGCAGGCCGAGGAGTTCCTCAACGTCGTGCGACTCGGCGATGCGGCCACCCGGCGGCCGCACGAGTTGTCCGGCGGCATGAAGCAGCGGGTGAATCTGGCCCGCTGCCTGGCGCAGAACGCCGACCTGGTCCTCATGGACGAGCCGCTCGGCGCCCTGGACGCGATGACCCGCGACCTACTCCACGACGAGATCGAGCGGGTGGTGCGCGAACGCGACCTCACGGTGGTGTTCGTGACACACAACATGCGCGAAGCCGTGCGCCTCGGCGACCGGGTCATCCTGATGGCCTACGGGAAGATCGTCCACGAGCAGATCGTGAACCTCCCCCACCCGCGGATCATGGACTCCGCGGAAGTTGCTGAACGCGCCGGGGACCTCACCCGGCGCCTGCACGAGGCGGCGTGACATGGCGACCACTGTTCTGACCCCTGTGGTCGACGTCCTGCCCGAGCCGACCAGGCAGACACTTGTATCGCGCGTCTGGGCGTGGAGCTGGCCCAAACTGCTCGCGGTGGGCCTTGTGCTGGGCGCATGGCAACTGGTCGTGTGGTCGGGCTGGCGGCCCGAGTATGTGCTGCCCGGACCGATCCCCACCCTGCAAGCCGTCTGGGAGATGCTCGGCACCGACCGCTTCTGGAGCGCCATCGCCACCACGATGACCCGGGCGGTGGCAGGCTTCGCGCTTGCACTGCTGATCGGTACTGCGATCGGAGTCCTGGTCGCGCGGATCCGACCGCTGCGGCTGGCGATCGGCGCTCTGATCACCGGGTTGCAGACCATGCCCTCGATCTCGTGGTTCCCGCTGGCGATCCTGCTGTTCGGGATCAACGAGAGGGCGATCCTGTTCGTGGTCGTGCTGGGGGCTGCCCCCAGCATCGCCAACGGCGTGATCTCCGGTATCGACCAGGTGCCACCGGCGTTCTGGCGGCTGGGCCAGGTGCTCGGCGCCGGGCCGGTCTCGCTGTACCGCAACATCGTGTTGCCGGCGGCCTTGCCCGGCTACGTGAGCGGGCTCACCCAGGGCTGGGCCTTCGCCTGGCGCTCGCTCATGGCCGGTGAGTTGCTGGTCATCATCGCCGAACGGCCGTCGCTGGGTGCGCAGTTGGAGTTCGCCCGGCAGTTGGCCAAGGCCCCGCAGCTGCTCGGCACGATGCTGGTGATCCTGATCATCGGGATGCTGGTCGACGGACTGTTCTCGTCGGCCTCACGCCGCATGCGCGAACGCCGTGGCCTGGCGACCTGAGCCGGGCACCACGCCCGCCCATGGTGGCATTGCCCGCAGGACGCGGGACAATGCCACCATGCAGATCTCAGCTCGCGTCGACTACGCACTGCGCGCGATGACGGAGTTGGCCGTGGCCTGGGACGATGACCCCACGCGCCTGGAGAAGGCCGATGCGCTGGCCACCCGGCAAGCGATCCCTGCGCGCTTCCTCGAGAGCATCCTCGGCCAGCTGCGCAAGGCCGGGCTGATCGTGAGCCAGCGTGGGGCCGACGGCGGCTACCGGTTGGCTGTGCCACCCGACCGGATCACGGTCGCGGACATCATCCGGGTCCTCGACGGGCCGCTGGGCGCCGTGCGCAGCGAAGCGCCCGAGGACGCCGTCTACGCCGGCCCCGCCGAACACCTGCGCACGGTGTGGGTGGCGACCCGGGCAGCAATGCGCTCGGTGTTGGAAAGCACCACGTTGGCTGATGTCGTGGCCGGGCGGACGACCGACCAGATCGACACGCTGCTGGCGACGCCCGGGGCGTGGGACCGCCGCTGAGCCTCCCCAGGCCAAGGCGGGCGAGGTTCGTACACCCGGGAGATACGCGGTCGTCCTCTCCCCGCCATACGCATAAGTACCGGTTGCCATAACCGCGCGCAGGCCCGGCGGGTACGCCCGGATTGTGCGGCTGGACCCCTGCCCGAGGCGTTGGGTCCCCGCCATACGCATCACTCCCGGTTGCCGCAAACGTCCGCAAGGCCCGGCGGGTGCGCCCGGATTGTGCAGGCAGTGCCGGGAACGCCACTATGGGGGGCAACAGCTTCGAGAGGACCGGCATGGCCCGTTCGACCCCCGACGCCGACCCGGGATCCCACCAGCGATCCCGGGGGGCGTTCACATCGCGCAAGGTGTTCATCCTCGCCGCCATCGGCTCCGCCGTCGGCCTGGGCAACATCTGGCGTTTCCCCTACGTCGCGTACGAGAACGGTGGCGGTGCGTTCGTCATCCCCTACCTGGTGGCGCTGCTCACGGCCGGTCTGCCGTTCCTGCTCTTCGACTACGCCATCGGCCATCGGTACCGGGGGTCGGCGCCGCTGTCGTTCAGGCGGATGAGCCGGGCAGCGGAGACCATGGGGTGGTGGCAGGTCGGGATCTGCGCGGTCATCGCCATTTACTACGCGGTGATCATCGCCTGGGCGCTGCGCTACACGTTCTTCTCCATCGACCAGTCATGGGGCGACGACCCCGGCACCTTCCTGATGACGGACTTCCTGCAGGTCGCCGAACCCGGGGTGGGACTCGACTTCCTGCCGGGCGTACTCATCCCGCTGCTGGCGGTCTGGGTCGCCGTGATCGTGATCATGGTGGCCGGGGTGCAGAAGGGCATAGGCACCACCGCGGTGTTCTTCATCCCGCTGCTCGTCCTGGCGTTCCTGGCTCTGGTGCTGCGCTCGTTGTTCCTTCCCGGCGCCGCGGAGGGACTCAACGCGCTGTTCACGCCCAACTGGGGCGCGCTGACCGACACCGCTGTGTGGGCAGCGGCCTTCGGGCAGATCTTCTTCTCCCTGTCGATCGGCTTCGGCATCATGATCACCTACGCCTCCTACGTCGGCCGCCGTACCGACATGACCGGCTCGGGGCTGGTCGTGGGGCTGTCCAACTCCGGCTTCGAACTCCTCGCCGGGATCGGGGTGTTCGCGGCGCTGGGTTTCATGGCACAGGCCAATGGCGTCGGCGTCGATGGGGTGGTGGACCAGGGCTTGGGCCTGGCCTTCGTCGCCTTCCCGGCCCTTATCTCCGAGGCGCCCGGCGGCGCCATCATCGGCGTGCTCTTCTTCGGGTCGCTGGTCATCGCCGGGCTGACGTCCCTGGTCAGCGTCATCGAGGTCGTCATCTCCGCGGTGCGCGACAAGTTCGACCTGACCCGGGTCACGGCCAGCCTGGCAGTCGGCATCCCGGCGACGGTGATCAGCGTGCTCGCGTTCGGCACGACCACCGGGGTGCCGATCCTGGACACGATGGACCACTTCATCAACCGCTTCGGGATCCTGTTTGCTGCGGTCGTCAGCATGGTTGCAGTCACCTGGATCTTCCGCGACCTACCCGGCTTGCGCGCACACATGAACGCCACCGGTTCGATCCCGCTGGGTCAGTGGTGGGTCGCTCTAGTCGCTGTCGTGACCCCGGCGGCGCTGCTGTTCGTGCTGGTGCGCGAGTTCATCGACACTGTCCGCGAGCCGTACGGCGACTACCCAGCGTGGCTGATCAACACCTTCGGCTGGGGCACGGCGGTCGCCGTCGTCCTGCTCGCCGTCATCGTCAGCCGCGTCCCGTGGAACAGTCGCGTGAGTCTGCAGGAACCGCAGGAGGAGGACCAATGAACGGTTCTGCCATCGTCATGATGCTCGTGGCCATGCTCGTCCTCTGGGGTGGGCTGTGCTTGGCCGTGTTCAACCTCGTCCGGTACCCCGGCGAGGAGCCCGAGGAGGTCCTGCGGGATCTGTGACGCGCGGCGCCGCCCGCCCCGCAGGTCCAGCGCGAGGCGTGAGCGATACGGGTACCCGGGAGCGGAAAAGACCGTCCGTATCGCTCCCCAACGTACGTATCGCTAACCGATACCGGAGTTGCCGCCCCGCCCCGCAGGTCCAGCGCGAGGCGTGAGCGATACGGGTACCCGGGAGCGGAAAAGACCGTTCGTATCGCTCCCCAACGTACGAATCGCTAACCGATACCGGAGTTGCCGCCCACCCCGCAGGTCCAGCGCGAGGCGCGAGCGATACCCGGAGCGGGAAAAACCGTCTACCGCCCACCTCGACGATCGCGGGGCCCAGCGGGAGCGATACGGAACCGCTACCGCACCTCGACGATCGGCAACCGCAGCGCCCCCGGTGCAGCATCCGGAACCACCGGTTCCTTCGGGGCGATGGGCGCGATCCGCTGGTACCCCTGCCCTTGCGCCGGGCGCACATCGGTCTCGCCCTTGTTCGGCCACATCGCCATCGCCCGCTCGGCCTGCGCGGTGATCGTCAAGGACGGGTTCACCCCGAGGTTCGCCGAGATCGCCGAACCGTCGGTGATGTGCAGGCCAGGGTGGCCGTAGACCCGGTGGTAAGGATCGATGACACCGGCCTGCGCCGAGTCGCCGATGACGCAGCCGCCGACGAAGTGCGCGGTCATCGGTGCGCTGATCAGGTCGCCGAGGTTGCCTCCCGGCAGTCCGCCGATGCGATTGCTCAGGAGCCGCGCCGCTTCGTTGCCCGCCGGGATCCAGGTCGGGTTCGGTTCGCCGTCGCCCTGCTTGGACGTCAGGCGCCACCGGCCGAACCGGCCCCGCTTGCCGCTGACGGTCAGCGAGTTGTCGACCGCCTGCATGACCAGCAGGATGATGGCCCGCTCCGACCACCCCCGCAGGTTGATGAACTGCAGAGCCTCCGAGCGGTGGGCGACCAATGCCTTGACCCACGTCCGCCAGCGGGGCTCGCCGTCGATCTCGTCGGTGAGCACGGTCTGCAGGGCGCCCATCACATTGGAGCCCTTGCCGTAGCGCACCGGCTCGATGTGGGTGTGCGGTTCCGGGAAGAAACTCGACGTGATGGCCACGCCCCGGGTGTAGTCGCGACTGCGGTCCTTCGTGATGGCACCGAGCAGGGACTCGGAGTTCGACCTCGACAGCTTGCCCAGCGCCGGCGAGAGGTTCGGCAGGCGTCCGGTGTCCTTCATCGCGTGCAGGAGGCGCTGGGTGTTATAGGCGCCCGCGGCCATGATGACCTCTTTGGCCATGATGCGGCGGCGACCTTTGCGCGGGGCATCAGTGCGGGTGACATCGATCGCGTAGCCCTCACCGAACTGCTCGAGCCCGGTGACGGTGGTCATCGGCTGGATCTCCGCCCCGGCACTCTCAGCGAGGTAGAGGTAGTTCTTGACCAAGGTGTTCTTGGCGTTGTGGCGACAGCCGGTCATGCACTCGCCGCACTCGGTGCACCCCGTGCGCTCCGGACCGCGCCCGCCGAAGTACGGGTCCTGCTTGGTGACGCCCGGTCCGTCACCGAAGTAGACACCCACCGGGGTCAGCTGGAACGTCTCCCCGACGCCCATCTCCTCGGCAACTGCCTTCAACTCGACGTCCGCGGGCGTCATGGTCGGGTTCTGCACCACGCCGAGCATGCGCTTGGCCTGGTCGTAGAACGGCAGGAGCTCGGACTGCCAGTCGGTGATGTGCGCCCACTGCTTGTCCTTGAAGAACGGCGTCGGCGGCACGTAGAGCGTGTTCGCGTAGACCAGCGAGCCACCTCCCACCCCGGCGCCGGCCAGGATGATGGCGTCCGGCAGCAGGTGGATGCGCTGGATGCCGTAGCAGCCGAGCGCCGGTGCCCACAGGAACCGGTTGGTACGCCACGAGGTCTTCGGGAAATCACCATCCTCGAAGCGGCGTCCCGCCTCGATGACGAGGACCTTGTACCCCTTCTCGGTCAGCCGGAGGGCGGCCACCGAGCCGCCGAACCCGGAGCCGATGATCGCCACGTCGTAGTCGAACTGTTCCATCAGGACATCCCCATCTTCTTCATCGCCGCCAGGGACAAAGCCATGAAGTGCCCCCACTGCTCATCGTCCATGCCGAACTGCGGTGCGATCCGCACCAACCGCTGCACTGCCACTGTCTGCGACTCCGTGTATTTCAGCAAACCCTCGGTGCCGTGCCGGCGACCGATACCTGAGGCTCCCATACCACCCATCGGGGCAGATGTGGTCCCCCATGCCGAGGCATAACCCTCGTTGATGTTGACCGTGCCTGCGCGCAGTCTGGCCGCCACCCTCCGGCCGTGTCGGGTGTCGCGGGTCAGCACCGAGGCGTTCAGACCGTACTCGGTGTCGTTGGCCCGGTCGATGGCCTCCTCGTCGTTCTGCACCTTGTAGACACTGACCACCGGGCCGAACGTCTCCTGGATACAGGCACGCATCTCCCGGGTGACGTCCGCCAGCACGGTCGGCTCGAAGTACAACGGGCCGATGTCGGGGCGCGCCTTGCCGCCGGCCAGGACCGTGGCCCCCTTGGCCACCGCGTCCTGAACGTGCTCATTGACCGTGTCGAACTGCTTCTGGCTGATCAGAGAACCCATGTCCGAGCCCCAGCCGACACCGCTGCGCAGCCGCATGGCCTTGACACGTGCCACGAACTTCTCCAGGAACGCGTCGTACACCTTCTCGTTGATGTACATGCGCTCCATGGAGATGCACAACTGCCCGGCGTTGCTGAAGCACGCCCGCACCGCGATCTCGGCGGCCCGGTCCACGTCGGCGTCGGCCAGCACGAGCATGGCGTTCTTGCCACCGAGTTCCATCGAGCACCCGATGAGGTGCCTGCCGCATTGCTCGGCAAGGTCCCTGCCGACGGCGGTGGAGCCGGTGAACATCAGGTAGTCGGCGTTGCGGACGATGAGCGGGCCGAGTTGCGCGCCCGGCCCCACCACGACCTGTACCAGGCCCTCGGGGATGCCTGCCTCGCGCAACAGCCGCACAGCCCACAACGCGGTGAACGCGGTCTGCGAATCGGGCTTGAGCACGATGCCGTTGCCCGCCAGCAGAGCGGGGATCGCATCGGACACCGCCAGGGTCAGCGGGTAGTTCCAGGGCGAGATGACCCCGACCACACCCTTGGGGTGACGGATCTCGGACACCGCCGTCAGCACTGGAAGCACCCCGCGGTGCTTGACGCGCTTCAACTTCGTCGGGGCCACGCGCGCGTAGTGGCGGGACGTGAGCAGGACGTCGAGGAACTCATCGGAGGCGTCCGAGCGGGTCTTGCCGGTCTCGAGCTGGATGAGGTCCAGGGACGCGCTGCGGTTCTGCAGCATGACGTCGTGGAACCGCAGGATCACGCGGGCGCGCTCCTTGGGGGTCCACTGCGCCCACCTCTTCTGCGCCCGGCGGGCGGTCTCGAAGGCCATGTCCACGTCCTCGGGGGTGCTGATCGGGACGTCACCGATCGGTTCGAGGGTGAATGGCGAGATGGACTGCATGGTCTGGGCCCGGGGGGAGGCAACAACCTGTGCGACCAGGCTTTTCACGTCGATTCCGGCCACGGGGGCCGCCGGCTTGTCCGGGGCGAGCGTCATGCGATCAGGGTAAACCCAATGGCCCCGCCGCGAACCCGGAAGACCCGGATACGTCCGGCCCGCACCCGCACCAGGCAGGGGCCCCGGGTTCAGGTCGATCCCGCGAGGCGAAAGTCGAACATCACGCGGCGACTGACGCCCCTGACGACCGACTACCGGACCGGAGGTTGTTCAGTCCGGTCAACTCCCCTGGCGCCCTGTACGGTATCTGTATGCTCCCCGCTGCCTCCTGGGCCATCGCTGCTGCGCTGGTGACCCCTGTGGCGTTCTCGCTGGCGAGCACCGCCCCGGTCAGTGCCGACCCGTCACCGCCGGGGACCTCAGCGTCGGTATCCCTCTCGCCCTCGCCGTCAACATCGGTATCCCTCTCGCCCGCGCCGTCAACGTCGCCCTCGGAATCGGCCTCCACCCCGCCGGTCGAGCCGGCGCCGATCCCTCCGACCGAGACCGGCCCGCCGGACCCAGGCTTGACGGTTTCACCGGAGATGGAGATGGAGTCATCCCTGTCCGCACTGGGACTGCCGACGGGCCGCGTCGACGGCCTGGTCGACGCCGCGACCCGGCGAGCCCTGTGCGCCTACCGCGACCTGAACGGCCTCAGCGCCACCCGCAAACCGGCCCGCTCGGCCCTCGTGTCGGAGATCTCCGTTTCAACGGAACTGCCGCTGTTGCCCCGCAAGTTGTTCGGGGTCAAGGCCCTGGTCAGTCTGACCTGCCAAACCGCCTACATCACCAACAACGCCGGGGTCATCGTGCGGGTGCTGCCGGTGAGCACCGGCAAGGACAACGGTTACCACGCCACGCGGCGGGGCTTCAAACGCGTGTACTGGAAGTACAACGCGTGGCAGCACAGCACCCTGTTCCCCGAGCCGGACGGCCGGCCCGGCCTGTACCGGCCGATCTACTTCGACCGCGGCATCGCCTTCCACGGTGTGCGCCACCCGGTCAAGACCCGCCCGCAGTCCCACGGATGTGTGCGAACCCGGCCTAAGGACCAGGACTGGCTGTGGAAGCAGCTCAAGGTCCGTGACCGGGTATTCGTGTACGGCAACTACTGGCGGCAGAAGACCGCCTCCCTCGGCGGTTTCGCCACGCGCTGACCGAGGGTCAGTGACTGCGTACCATCTCCACACGCTGGAAGCTCTTCAGATCCGAATACCCGCACAGGGCCACGGATCGGCGCAGCGCCCCCGTGAGGTTCATCGTCCCGTCACTGACCCGCGAGGGCCCGAACAGCACTTCCTGCCAGGTCCCGACGGTGCTGAACTCCACTATTTCCCCGCGCGGCAGTTGCGCGTGCGTGGCCTCCATCCCCCAGTGGCGGCCCGCCCCCGGCGCCTCCTGGGCGCGGGCGAGCGGCGAGCCCACCATGGCTGCGTCAGCCCCACAGGCGATGGCCTTCACGATGTCGCCGCTGCGCCCCATCGCACCGTCGGCGATGACGTGCACATACCTGCCGCCAGACTCGTCGAGGTAGTCGCGGCGGGCAGCGGCGACGTCGGCGACGGCGCTGGCCATGGGTACCCGCACGCCGAGGACGTCGGCGGTGGTGTGGCTTGCGCCGCCGCCGAAGCCCACCAGGACTCCGGCGGCTCCGGCGCGCATCAAGTGCAACGCCGACTGGTAGGTGGCCACCCCACCCACGAGCACTGGCACGTCGAGTTCGTAGATGAACTGTTTGAGGTTCAGTGGTTCCTGGTCGGCACTGACGTGCTCGGCACTGACCGTCGTGCCGCGGATCACGAACACGTCCACGCCGGCCTTGATGACGTCGCGGAACAAGTCATGAGTCTTCTGCGGCGAGAGCGAACCGGCTACCGTGATCCCGGCCTCCCGCATCTGCTGTACCCGTGCGGTGATGAGTTCGGGTTTGATCGGCTCGGCGTACAGCCTCTGCAGCAGCGGCAGCGCATCCTGGCCATCCACGGCGCGGATCTGCGCGAAGGCGTCCGACGGGTCCTCGTGCCGGGTCCAGAGGCCCTCGAGGTTCAGCACCGCCAGCCCGCCGACCTGCCCCATGGCGATCGCGGTGGCGGGAGACACGATGGAGTCCATGGGCGCCGCCACGATCGGCATGTCGAAGGAGTACGCGTCGATGTTCCACCGCAGGTCGACGCCCTCGGGGTCGCGGGTCCGGCGGTGCGGTGCCACGGCCACGTCGTCGAAGGAGTAGCCCGCTCTGGCCGACTTGGACAGCCCGATCACGATGTCGCTCACGGGATCACAGCCTAGTGTCCCCGCGCCGCGGTGTATCAGCGCGGCGCATGTTGGGTGATGCCGCTCCCCCGCCAGTCAGTACTCCTAGGAAACGGGTCAGCGCCGGTGGTAGTTGGGCGCCTCGACGGTCATCTGGATGTCGTGGGGATGGCTTTCCTTGAGCCCGGCGGCGGTGATGCGCACGAACCGGCCGTTGGTGTGCAGTTCCGGGATCGAGTTCGCGCCGCTGTACCCCATGGCCGCCCGCAGGCCGCCGGTCAGCTGGTGGGCGACGACGGACAGTTTGCCGCGATAAGGCACCTGCCCCTCGATCCCTTCCGGGACCAGCTTGTCGTCACTGAGCACATCGTCCTGGAAGTACCGGTCCTTGGAGTAGGACTTGGCCTCCCCACGACTCTGCATCGCCCCCAGTGACCCCATGCCGCGGTACTGCTTGAACTGCTTGCCGCTGACGAAAACCACGTCGCCGGGGGACTCCTCGCAGCCGGCCAGCAGCGACCCGAGCATCACCGTGTCGGCGCCGGCCACGATCGCCTTGGCGATGTCGCCGCTGTACTGCAGTCCACCGTCCGCGATGACCGGCACCCCCAGCGGGCGCACGGCGGTGGCGACCTCGTGGATCGCCGTCACCTGCGGCACGCCGACACCGGCGACGACGCGGGTGGTGCAGATCGACCCCGGTCCGACGCCCACCTTGACCGCGTCGGCGCCCGCCCCGGCCAGCGCCAGGGCAGCCTCAGCGGTGGCGATGTTCCCACCCACGACGTCGATGGTGGTGTCCTTCTTCAACCGGGCGACCATCTCCAGTACGCCGCGGCTGTGGCCGTGGGCGGTGTCGACCACGACGAAGTCCACACCGGCCTCGGTCAGGGTCATGGCCCGTGTGTAGGCGTCCTCGCCGACCCCTACGGCCGCCCCGACGACCAGCCGGCCGGCGGCGTCCTTGGTCGCATCCGGGTAGGCCTCGGACTTCAGGAAGTCCTTCACGGTGATCAGCCCGCGGACGCGGTTGTCCTCGTCCACCAGCGGCAACTTCTCGATCTTGTGCAGCCGCAGCAGGCCGAGGGCCTCGGCGGGCTCGATGCCGAGGTAGCCGGTCACCAGCGGCGCGGGCGTCATGATCTGCGCGACCGGCACCGACCGGTCCTCCTCGAAACGCATGTCCCGGTTCGTCACGATCCCGAGCAGGCGGCCGGCGTCGTCGACCACGGGCAGACCGGAGATCCGGTAGCGGCGGCACATGGCGTCGACCTCGGCCAGGGTGTCCTCGGGCCGGCAGGTCACGGGGTTGCTCACCATGCCCGCTTCCGAGCGTTTCACCATGTCCACGTGCAGCGCCTGGTCCTCGATCGACATGTTGCGGTGCAGGACCCCGACCCCGCCTATCCGCGCCATCGCGATGGCCATCCGGGCCTCGGTCACGGTGTCCATCGCGCTGCTCACCAGCGGCACCCGCAGTCGCAGCGACCGGGTCAGATGCGAGGAGGTGTCCACTTCGGAGGGGACGACGTCGGAGGCAGCGGGTACCAGCAGGACGTCGTCGAAAGTCAGGCCGACGGGAGCGAAAGGGTCAGTGGGCGAGGGGGGTTGCACCATGCAGCAAGATTACGCTCCGGCCGATGGGTCAACTGATGAGTCCCGCGCGAAGCCCTACTGCCACCGCCTGGGCGCGGTCGGCAGCCCGCAGCTTGCGGAACAGCCTGCGTGCGTGGGTCTTGATGGTGTCCTCCGACAGGAACAGTTCGCGGCCGATCTCCCCATTCGACAGTCCGCGCGACATCCCATCGAGCACCTGCGTCTCGCGCTCGGACAACTTGTACTGGGGCGGCGCGTCCGCCGGGTGCCGGTCGGCGCCCCCGACGTGGTGGATCGCCAGACCCATCTCCAGCCGGGTGGCGTCCTTGGTGATGTAGCCGGCGGCGCCGTTGGCCACCGCGGTCGCCACGGCTTGTGGGTCTTCGCCGGCGGTGAGCATCACGATGCGCACGCTCGGGTCGGAGTGCAGCAGGCGGCGGGCACACTCCAGTCCGGTCATCCCCGGCATGCGGACATCCAGCAGCACCAAGTCGGGTCGATCGCTGAGACACCGCGTCAGAGCCTCTTCACCACTGCTCGCCAGGCTGACGCTGGCCACCCCCGGAAGGCCGCTGACCAGGCGCCGCAAGCCGTCCCGCACTGCCGGCGCGTCGTCGACGATCAGCACTGATGTCACCGCGCACCTCCTGGTCACTGGGCTGTATGTCGCCCTATCGGCGTGAAGCCGGAGAGGCTTGAGTGCCCAGGCATGTCGGCCCGGTCAGGAGGCCTCGCGATGCAGAGCCATGATGTCTGCGCGCGCGTCCCAGCGACTAGCCAGCTCACCGGACAATCCCGCACGCACCCCCGTCGTGATGGTGCTGGCCTGTGCGAAGTGAGCACGCGCGGAGTCGGGGTCGGCATCTTTCAGAAGTGCCGCCAGCACGGCGTGTGCCGGCCAGGCGACGGCGAGGAATCCCATGGAACTGCTCAGCATGAGCGATCGGCGCAGTCGCGGGACAGCATCCTCCCGGTGACCGGCCTCGATGTCCGCGACGGCCACGAACAGCAGGCTCTTGGCCACGTGCCGGGGGGCTGTCGCCGATTCCGCGGAGTCGAGGGCCTGGGTGGCGTGGGTGAGCGCGTCCTCGTACCGCGACTGCAGCAGCGCCACTTCGCACTCCACCCAGGCCACGCGTACCCGGTGCCGCCACCACGTCGCGCCGCTGTGCGGATCGGCGGACACCCGGTCGAGTAACGACCGCGCCTGGGCCAGCGTGGTCGTGGCCGTCAACGCGTCCTGCAGACCGACAGCATCCGCCGCCAGGCCGGTCATCGCCTCGATCGCTGCCCCCGGTGTCGCGGCGCCGGCCATCGCCTCGCGGTCGGCCAGCAGGGCCAGGTCGTGGCAGCCGATCTGTCGAAGCAGGCTCGCACGCAGGGAACGGGCCATGGAGTACTCCGGCGTCCCGCCCGCGATGCCCTCGATCACAGCGAGCGCCTCCCCGTAGCGGCCGCAGGCACCGAGGGCCACCCCGTGCAGCCACTGCGCGTAGACCTCCGCACGTCCCTCCAGCCCCTGCAGGCCTGCCAAGAGGGGTAGGGACTCGTCGACCGCGCCGTGGAAGACGAGCCATTCGGCGCGCTCCAGGTCGGGGTTCATCGCCACATACTCAGCGTATTGCTCAAACGTGGGCTCGGACGAAGTCGATGGCCTCGCGCAACCCTTTCAGCTGTGTGGCCACCACGTCATCCGGCCAACCCGGCCCGGCAACAGCCAGGGCCGGCCGCGGGCGCAGCCCGGGCAGCTCGTCGAAACCCTGCAGGTCGGCATTCTCCGGCAGTTGCGCCCAGAGGATGATCACCGCAGGGTGCAACCGACGAGCCGCCTGTCCGAGTGCCGAGGCTGGTGTGCGGGCAGTGAGCAGTTCGGCACCAACTCCCTGCTCGGCCAGCGCTGCTCGTAGCGCATACAGCGGCAGGACATGGTCCTCGGTGGCGGTCGCCGCCAGCAGCACGCCCTCACGCTTGACCGGTGTGTCGATGAACAGTCCGGCGGTCACCGCGTCGGAGAGCACGTGCTCCACGTCGACCCCCGCCGCTCGCTGCTCCCACTGCTCGCCGGCCCGCTGCAGAGCCGGAGCGATCAGATGTTCCCAGGAGGCGAGGACGCCGGCAGCTCGCACGCTGTCGGCCACGATGTGAGCGCAGCGCTGACCGTCGAGGGCCTGGGCCGCCTCCCACAACGACCGCACCGGCGCGGTGGGCACGTCGTCGACGGGTGCGGCCACCGGGGCGGGCACAGCGGGCGCGCCATCGCGCACCTGGGCCGCCGCCTGGGCCACCGGGACACCAGAACGCATCAGCCGTTGCATCATGACGAGCTTCTCGACGTCTTCGGGGGTGTATCGGCGGTGCGAACCCTCGCTTCGTACCGAGGGTTCGAGGCCGTAGCGGTGCGCCCACGTGCGCAGGGTCGCGGGGGAGATGCCCAACTGCCGCGCCACCGAGCCCGCAGACAAGGTCACCGTGATCGATTGCACCAGCCGAGTCTCCCCCGTTTCTGCGTGCCCCGCACGTTTTCGCTCTGGGCGAATCGACCCTTGACACGGTTTTGAAACGATATTAGGTTCAGACGTAACACAGATGAAGGAGGCAGTCATGGCGGAACTCTCCCGGCTCCCGGGCACCAACACCGACCACTGGGACTGGCAGATGGACGCCGCCTGCCGGGGCGAGAACTCGGAGGTGTTCTTCCACCCGGAGGGCGAGCGCGGCGCCGCTCGAGTCATCCGCACCAATCGGGCCAAGGCCGTTTGCGCCGAGTGCCCGGTCCGGCAAGCCTGCCTCGACCACGCCGTGGCGGTACGGGAGCCGTACGGCATCTGGGGCGGTCTCGGCGAGGACGAACTCGCCGCCCTCTACCAGCAGCGCAAACTCCACATCGCATAGACCACCTCTCGGGTCGCCACCTGCCCCCTCCCCTGGTGGCGACCACCCCAGAAGGCCCCGGGCACACTCCCCCGGGGCCTTCGCTTGTCTTCGGTCCGCGCCACGGCGACCGCGGCGCGGAACCCGGCGCCGGCGTCCACCCACCCCGGCCCAGCCCATGGCGGGACCCCGCTGAACCTCCCCGCTGACCGGATCTCTCCCCGATACCAGCAGCGCGCACACCCACCCCGGCCCAGCCGAAGGCGGGAGAGAACCCGCTGGGCGGGAGCGTTCCAACCCCGCTTAACCTCTCCCCGCCTTCCGGACCTCTCCCCGATACCAGTAGCGCGCACAACCCCCGCCGCCCCGGCCAAGGCGGGCATCGCCGGACCTCTCCCCCTGCCGCTGATCGGTGGCCGCAAACGAAGCAGGGCCCCGGGAAGTCTCCCGGGGCCCTGCTTCGTGCGGTGTCAGTGGGTGTGACCGTGGTGGTGGGAGTGGCCGTGACCGTGGTCGTGGCTCTCCTCTTCATCCTCCGGCTTGTCCACGACGAGCGCCTCGGTCGTCAGCAGCATCGCCGCGATCGAACCGGCGTGCTCGACGGCCGAGCGGGTCACCTTGACCGGGTCGATGACGCCGTCTGCGATGAGATCGCCGTACTGACCGGTCGCGGCGTTGTACCCGTGGCCCAGTTCGGCCACCTTGGAGACCACGACGTCACCGGATTCCCCGGCGTTCTGCGCGATCCACGACAGCGGGGCGACCAACGCCTTCTGAACGATGCGGACACCGGCCGCCTCATCAGGATCGGCGAAAGCGGTCGGGTCGAGTTGCGCCGCCGCGAACACCAGCACGCTGCCGCCACCGGCGATGATGCCCTCCTCGACCGCAGCCCGCGTGGCCGCCACGGCGTCCTCGACGCGGTGCTTCTTCTCCTTGAGTTCCACCTCGGTGTGCGCGCCGACCTCGATGACACAGACCCCGCCGACGAGCTTGGCCAAGCGCTCTTTGAGCTTCTCGCGGTCCCAGTCGGAGTCGGACGCCTCCACCTCGCTCTTGATCTGCTCGATACGCCCGGCGATCGCCGCCTCGTCGCCCTTGCCGTCGACGATGGTGGTCTCGTCCTGGTGATCACGACGCGGTGAGCGGTGCCCAGCACGTCGAGGCCCACCTGGTCGAGCTTCATGCCCAGATCGGCGGTCACGACCTGGCCGCCGGTCAGGATGGCCATGTCCTCGAGCATCGCCTTGCGGCGCTCGCCGAAGGCCGGAGCCTTCACCGCCGCGGAGTTGAACGTGCCGCGGATCTTGTTGACGACCAGCGCGGACAGCGCCTCGCCCTCGACGTCCTCGGCGACGATCACCAGCGGCTTCCCGCTCTGCATGACCTTCTCCAGCAACGGGAGCAACTCCTGCAGCGACGGCGACCTTGCCCTGCACCAGCAGGATCAGCGGGTCGTCGAGAACCGCTTCCATGCGCTCGGGGTCGGTCACGAAATACGGCGAGATGTAGCCCTTGTCGAACTGCATTCCCTCGGTGAAGTCGAGCGCCAGCGCGGTGGTCGTGGCCTCCTCGACCGTGATGACACCGTCTTTGCCGACCTTCTCGAAGGCGTCGGCGATGAGCTTGCCGATCTCGGCGTCCTGCGCGGAGATCGTCGCCACCTGGGCGGTCTCCTCCGCACCCTCGACCGGGCGGGCGGCGTCGGACAGGAACTGCGACACCTGCGCCACGGCTTGGTCGATGCCACGCTTGACACCCATGGGTGAGGCGCCGGCAACGACCATCCGGATCCCTTCGGAGACCATCGCCTGCGCGAGCACGGTAGCGGTGGTCGTACCGTCTCCGGCGACGTCGTTGGTCTTGGTGGCGACCTCCTTGACCAACTGGACTCCGAGGTTCTCGTAGGGGTCGCTCACCTCGATCTCACGGGCGATGGTGACACCGTCGTTGGTGATCGTCGGGGCGCCCCAGGACTTGTCCAGCACCACGTTGCGGCCTCTGGGACCGATGGTCACGCGCACAGCGTCGGCCAGCGTGTTCACGCCGCGCTCGAGGGCCCTGCGGGCCTCGACGTCGAATTCCACAATCTTGGGCATGTTCTTCCTTCGTGATATGCACAAGCCCCCGGGACGTCCCCGGGTTCCGGGGGGTCCCAGGGGCCTGCACTGGTTTTGGGAACGACTACTTCTCCACCACTGCCAGCACGTCGCGTGCCGACAGGATCAGGTAGTCCTCACCGTCGAACTTGATCTCAGTGCCTCCGTACTTCGAGTACACGACAACATCGCCCACGCTGATGTCCAGCGGGATGCGCTTCTCGCCCTCGTCATCGAACCGACCAGGACCAACCGCGAGGACCTTGCCCTCTTGCGGCTTCTCCTTGGCCGTGTCCGGGATGACCAGGCCTGAGGCCGTGGTCTGCTCTGCGTCCAGCGGCTGCACGAGGATACGGTCCTCGAGCGGCTTAATGGCGACCGACACGGTCTACCTCCCTATTGGGATCGAAACGGACAGTGGGTACTGCGGGTCTTCCGTGATGTCCGAGCGTCGCGGTCCCGGACCTACTTCAGACCGTTAGCACTCACAGCGGGTGAGTGCTAACTCAGACAGTAATCCCTGTTAGCACTGTCGTCAAGAGAGTGCTAATCAAAGGCGTCGAGCCGGCCCGCCACCGACGCCGTGCCCAACCACGTGTGGGGGGCGCCGGCGAAACACCACCCCAGTTTCGGAGCGTTTCCGCTGATCCACAACGCCGGAACCCGCTTGTCACCGCGCGTCGAACCGGCCAGCGAGAAGCACTCGTTGCGCTGCAGGACCGAGGGGTTGTGCACGAACACACCCAGGCCCTCCTCGATGGTCACCGGCAAACGACCGCGGGCGAGGATCTGCGGCACGGCCTGCCGCGGCGGCACGTTGAGGTACTCCACCCCGGGCTCGAAACCGTGGATCAGGTAGGGGCGGTCGACCGGCACATCCGCAGCCACTGGGTGGTAGCGATCCGGATCCTCGAAGTTGCGGTCGAAGATGCCGGTCTTGCTGCCCCCGGCCAGGCGCAGGCGCGCGATCACTTCCTGTACCGGCACGAGCGCGTGCGGCAGGACCAGCACGGAGTCGCGACGCTTCACCGCTTCCAGCGGCCGCACGTCGACCGCCGCGACGTCGAAGCCGAGGTCCGCATAACGCTCCAGTTGCTCCTCTACTCCCACGCTGCGCCACAACGCAGAACGAGGGCCGTCCATTCCGACCGGCAGGCTAGCCTTACGCGCATGAGTAGAACTGTTGCGATCCTGGTCGTCACCGCGGCCGCTCTCGGCACTCCGGTGATGGCCGGTGCGGCCACCACCGACGGCACCTACAAGGGCAGCGCGCGGTCCACCGACGGCGGCACCACCTACGGCAAGGCCTCCTTCACCGTCAAGAAGGGGAAACTGGTCACGTGGGCCGTCGAGAAGGTGCCGCAGCAGTGCCAGTCGACCGAGTTCATGAACTACGGCTTCACCGTGGCGTCAAATGTGCTCAAGGCCTACGGACTGAAGTCCAAGGACGTGAAGGTCAGCAGCAAGGGTCGCTTGAAGTTCACCTACCGGCAGCCCAACCACCTCGACACCATCGCGGTCGACGTGAAGTTCACGAAGAAGAAGGCCACCGGCAGCGTGATCCAGACCGCCGGTCCCGGCGAGTCGGACACCCAGAACTGCTCCGGTTCCGCCCGTTTCACCACGAAGAAGTGATCCCGCAGGCCGCCCCCCGGGGCGGTGACTCGTGGACGTCGATTGGCTGACCAGTGACCAGGGTCGTGCCGCCGTCGCCGCCCTGCGCGACGTGGACCCGCTGCGCGCGCGTTCGGTCCAGCCGCAGCTGTCCGCACAGCAGGTCGCCGACGCACTGACACAGGTTCAGCACCGACCATCCGACTTCCCCCTCCCCCTGGTCACCGCCGAGGGCGTCCAGCAGGCCAGCCCGGTCGAGGTGGCCCGGCGCCGCGCCGCCCGCCTCGCCAGTTCCGGGATCGAGACAATCGTCGACGCCGGGTGCGGGATCGGCATGGATGCCTGGGCCTTCGCCCGAGCGGGCCTGCGAGTGATCGCCTACGAGGCGGACCCGGATACGTTCGCGGTGGCGCGGGTCAATCTCGCCGGCGCCGACGTCCGCCAGGCCGACGTGACCACTGTGGACCTGCCGCCCGGCGCCGCCCTGTACGTGGACCCGGCCAGGCGCCTCGAGCACCGGCAGACAGATGGCCGTGCGATCCGGCCGCACGACCCCCAGTTGTGGCGCCCGCCGTGGGACTGGGTGCTGACTCAGGCGCAGCAGCGGCCGGTAGTGGCGCGCATCCGGCCCGGTCATCGCGGCCTGCCCGACGGCACCGAATGGCACTGCACCTCGATCGCGCGGCACCTCGTCGATGCGACCGCCTGGTTCCCCCCGCTGGCCCAGGTGCCCCGCCGGGCGAGTGTCCTGACCGGCCCCCAGGCCCATGAACTGACCGGGCCCGCCGTCACGCCAGAGACCGGCCCAGTCGCGCGGTTCATCGTCGACCCCGACCCGGCGATCGTGCGTTCCGGACTGGTGGCCGAGGCCGCCAGCACCGCTGAAGGACACCTCATCGACGAGCACCTCGCGTTCATCACAACCACAGTCCGGCCGGACCCCTGGCTCGGGCGTTGCATGGAGATTCTGGAACCGACCTCGCTGAAGGCGGCGGTTGCGACCTGCCGGCGGCTGGGCCTGTCATCGGCGACGTTGTGGGTGCGCGGATTCCAGCGACCACCGCACCTCGCGATGCCGCAAGGCCCCGACGCAGTGGTGGTCGCCACCAGGATCGGGCCCGACCGCCGTACACATGCGTGGGTTGGGCGCCGAGTGCACTGACCGGGCGACGCCGCGACGCCCGGGGCTACCGTGGCGTGCCATGAACCGCTCGCGTGCGATCGCCGCCGGGGTCAGCGCCGGCCTGCTCCTCTCGCCCTTGATCGCCGCACCTCCGGCGAGTGCGGCCTCACAGGGCCTTCCCGCCGGTGGCGCCAAGGTCAACCGCGGCAAAGCGCCCTGCAACACCCTGCCCGACCTGAGCGGCACCAGGCCCGGCCAACTGCTCACGTACAAGGAGGTGAAGGTTGCGAAGTCACTGCTGAAAGGCGCCCGCATGTTCCGGGTCCTGTACACCACTTCCGGCGTGGACGAGCGGCACGTGCAGGCGTCGTGCGGCCTGGTGGTCCTGCCGACCAAGGCCAAGGACCGACGCAACCAGGTGATCGCCTACGCCCACGGCACCATCGGCATGCATCAGTCCTGTCAGCCGTCCAACGACCCCAAGGCGACCCTCAAAGGGCTGGGGGCGATCTCTTACGGGCAGGGCCGCCACGCCGTTCAGGGCAGTCCGCGCAAGGGTGTCCTGCAGGGGCTCATCGACCAGGGCCGCATGGTGACGGCCACGGACTACTACTCCGGCCTGGGTCAGCCCGCATCGGCGCAGCAGAACTACGTGCTCGGTTTCCCTGCTGGCGCCGCGACGCTGGACAGCGTGCGCGGGGGTGCAGTTGCAGCAGCGGCTGGGCAAGAGCCGGCCACCGGCCTCCTGGAAGCTGGCGACCTGGGGCATCTCCCAAGGTGGGCACGCTGCCATGTGGGCCGGACAGCTGGCTGGTGAGTACCTGCAAGCCACCAAGCTGCCGCAGGATCCGCAGTTCGAGCCCGTGGGCGTGGCCGCCATCGTGCCGGCAAGCTCCTTCGTGGCCACCGAGCAAACCCCGGCCGCCCTCAACGGGCGTCATCTCGGCGACTTGGAGATGCACGAACCGGCGCTGGTGGTCAACGGCAAACCTGTGGGCAACATGGGCGCGCTGCTGTTCTCGCTGGTGGTCACGTCGTGGGCGAAGTACCCGGGCAGTGGCACGCTGCAGCCGGACGCCCGCTTCCCTGGCTACCCGGCGGCGGTGCCGCTCCCCCAGATGACCGACGTCCTGACCGGCCCCGATGCCGGCAATGGCCAAGCGGTCGCCACCAGCATCGCGGCGGGTTGCCCCAACGCGGGCCTGGCGCTGCAGACCACCCCCTACAACCAGCCGGCGAAGGCGGCGTTCTTCGCACAACCGATGTGGGGCGGCCCGGGCCCGGGCGGGAAGTGGGCCGGTCAGATCGACGCCACCTGCCTGAGCCCGGGGATCGACCCCGCGTTCGACAACTGGTGCACCTGGCTGGCCTACAACCAGCCCGGACCGGATGGGCAGAACCCCTTCCCCAAGTTCCCCATGAGATCCGACGGTTCGGTCGCCGACGTGCTCATCGCGGAGGGGATGGCGGACAACGTCGTGTGGTGCATGAAGTCGGGCAAGCAGGTGCCCGCCCCGGGCGACTGCCTGGCGCGGCAGCTCTACGACTCGCTGGCACCGGCGTGTGCTGGTGCCAGCGTCAGACTCGATCTGTTCGCGCGCACGAAACGCTCCCCCGCAACTCACGGATCCACGTACATGCAACTCGCCGACAACGGCCGGGCTGCCTACAAGGGCTCGCGGCTCGACAGGTTCTTCCAGGGCGCTTTCACGGACTCGCTGTCCCCCGGCTGCAAGGCGACGGTGGTCAACCGCTAGTCGTCACCACAGGACGGCGATGACGACGTTGGCGATCGCCAGGCCACCGATGGCCGCCCAGACCGCGTTGCTGATCGCGTCCTTCTTACGGTTGGCCAGGATCAGGCCGAGCACGACGAGCAGGATGACGAACTTCACGCCGATCTTGGCGTTGTCCGGCAGCGCCCATTGATCGGGGTCGCTGTTGTGCAGGGGGTAGCGCATGCCGACCAGCAGGATGCCAGTGACCAACTGCGTCAAAGCGCCGTGCAGCATCGCGTTGTTGACCACGCGCGGACTGGTGCTGATCTGCACGAGGAAGCCACCGATCAGCGAGGCCAGACCGACGAAGTGCAGGATGACCAAGAGGTTGTAGACCAGGCTCATACCTCGATTCTCGCTGACCGGCTGCCGTCGGCAAGACGGCCCCGACCGCACCCACGCCCGGTAGGTGGTGCTAACGGCCTCACGGCAGCAGCGGCTCCATGACCGGCAGCGAGGAGTCCGCACCCAGGGACCACCCCGAGGGCGGCCGGCCACGGACCACCATCTCGGCCCCCAGCGCCGCCACCATGGCGCCGTTGTCCGTGCACAAGGCCGGGCGTGGCACGCGCAACCGGATGCCCGCCGCGTCACACCGCTGTTCGGTCAGGGCTCGCAGCCGGCTGTTGGCCGCCACCCCGCCGCCGAGGATGAGGGTGTCGATGCCGTGATCGCGGCAGGCCGCGACCGCCTTCGCCGAGAGCACGTCGGCCACGGACTCCTGGAACGACGCCGCGACGTCGGCGACCGGTGCCCCGGGGTTGGCGGCCAGCCACCGCTTCACCGCGGTCTTCAGACCCGAGAACGAGTAGTCGTACTTCGCGTCGCGCGGCCCGGTGAGCCCACGGGGGAACGCGATCGCGCGCGGATCACCCCGGCGCGCAGCGTCGTCGATGGCGGGACCGCCGGGAAATCCGAGCCCCAGCATCCGGGCCACTTTGTCGAACGCCTCCCCGGCCGCATCGTCGATCGTCGCACCGAGGGGTTCGACATCGGCAGTCACATCCCCCACCCGCAGGATGGACGAATGTCCTCCGGAGGCCAGCAATGCGACGCACCCCTGTGGAAGGGGCCCGTGCTGCAACTGGTCCACGGCAACGTGGGCCGACAGGTGATTGACCCCGTAGAGCGGCTTGTCCAGTGCCAGCGCGAGCGCCTTGGCCGCAGCCACGCCGACCACGAGCGCGCCAACGAGTCCGGGCCCGGCAGTCACCGCGAGCGCGTCGACGTCCCGCAGCGACACCCCTGCCGTCTCACACGCGCGGTGCAGGGTCGGCACCATCGCCTCCACGTGCGCCCGGCTCGCGACTTCAGGCACGACGCCACCGAACCGCACCTGCTCGGGAACGCTGCTGGCCACCGCGTCCGCCAGCAGCGTATTGCCCGAGACGATCCCGACCCCGGTCTCGTCGCAGGACGTCTCGATGCCAAGCACCAAAGGGCTCACAGGTCCAACCCCATCACGAGGGCGTCGGAGAAGTCCGGGTAGTACCGCACCCGGCGGCGCACATGCGCGAACCCAGCGCGCTCGTAGAGGCCGATGGCCGCCACGTTGTCCGCACGCACCTCCAGATGCAGGCGGCGACACCCGTGTCCGCGGGCGTGACCGATCAGATGGGCGAGCAGTTGCGCACCGAGGCCGCGGCCCTGCGCGGACGCCGCGACGGCCAGAGTCTGCACGTCGGCATCCGGGGCCAGCAGCCACAGTCCGGCATAACCGAGCACATCACCGTCGTCGGCCACCACGTAGTGGCGATCGGGTCGCGCCAACTCCCCCCAGAACGACTCCGCGGGCCAGGCCGTCGCCCCGAACACGTCGTTCTCGATGACCAGGACCCGATCGAGATCCCACCACTTCATCGCCCGGATCATGCCGGTTTCGCGTCCGGTTCCCGCAGGTACCAGGGCCGCACCGGCAGGTCGGCCGGGGCCAACAACAGATCGGCCGCGTCGAGTTCGGCGAGGGTCCCCAGCTCCGGGTACCGCTGCACACCAGGGCCCACCACCGGCACCCCGGGCCAGCGGGCGGCGACTTCCACCGGCGGGATCACCACCGGCCCGTCCACCCGAACGCCCCCTCGGCGTAGCGCGCCGCGAAGACCTCCCGGCGGCGGGCGTCGCTGACCACCACCACGTCGCCGAACCGGGCGCCGAGCCCGTCCAGCGAGCACACCCCCGACACCTGCACCCCGAGCGCGTCGCCCATGACCGCAGCGCTCACGACTCCCACCCGCAGGCCGGTGTACGGCCCGGGACCCACTCCCACGACGATCCCGGTCACCGCACCGGCGTCGGGCACCACCTCCCGGATCACCTCCGCGAGGTGTTCGGCGTGGCCCATCGGCGCCACGACACCGGCGCTGCGGCCGCCGAAGGCCGCACAGGTCCGGGCCGTGGAGGTGTCGATCGCCAGGACGCTCACAGCGGGACCCCCCTGCCGACACCGGCGATGGTGACCAAGCGGCCCTCGGGCAGGATCTCGATGTCGATCTCCAGCCGCCGGTCGGACAGCCCTTCAGCGCGGTCGCGACCCCACTCCACGCACACCACGGCGTCCTCGGCATCGACGTCGAGGTCCTCGAACTCCCCGGGACCACCCAGGCGGTAGGCGTCAGCGTGGATGAGGGCGGGCCCGCCGACTTCGGACGGATGCCGACGCGCGATGACGAAGGTGGGACTCGTGATCGGTCCGCGCACCCCGAGGCCCTCCCCGACACCGCGCATCAGGGTGGTCTTACCTGCGCCCAGATCACCTGTCAGCAGCACCACGTCGCCGGCGTGCAGGCGCATCCCGATCAGTCGGCCGAGTTCGGTCATCGCCGCCGGCGACTCGACCTCACGACGCACGATGGCCGAAGGCGAGGCGGGTGATGCCATCGGTGACCTCTTCGTGGCGCTCGAGCTGGATCATGTGCCCCGTGGCCGGCAGGATCACCCCGCGGGCATCGGGGAGCAGTTCCATCAGGGTGCGGGTGTGTGACACCGGCGTCATCACGTCGTCCTCCCCGCACACGATGTAACCCGGCACGTCGGCCATCGCCTTCAGAGCGTCGTGCAGATCGTGGGCCAGCAGTGACGGCAGGAAGTCGACGATCGTCTCCATCGGAGTCGCGTTGATCATCGCCAGCGTGAACGTGTTCAGCGAGTTGGGCGCGCCGGGACCGAAACTCGCGCGCTTGGTGAGCACGAAATTCAGATCCGTGGTGCGCACCTGCTGGACCATCGACCCCATCAGCACCTTGCTCGGCCGGATCCCCGCAGCGGCAGTACCTGCACGGTTGGCCAGCCCGGGGGGCAGTCCCAGGAAGTCCGTCGACAGGTGACCGGCGCTGGTGGCCACCAACGCGAAGCCGGCGACTCTGCCGTCGACGAACAATTCGGGGAACTGCGAACCCAGGGACATCACCGTCATCCCGCCCATGGAGTGCCCGACGAGGGTGACCGGTCCCTGGGTGAAGCCGTTGACGACCCACAGCATGTCGCGGCCCAGTTGCTCGACCGTGCTGTTCTCCATCGGTCCGCGCTCACTGCGCCCGTGGCCACGCTGGTCCCAGAGCACCAGTCGGGCCTTCCCCCGCAGCGCCTTGCGCTGGAAGTGCCAACTGTCCTGCGTCAGCGTGTAGCCGTGGGCGAACACGATCGTGGGAGCCTCCGGGTCGTCACACGGATGGACCTCCACGTACAACTGGGTGCCGTCGGAAGCCCGCAGCCAATGGGGCTCCCCGCGCACTTCGCCGAACGGCTCGTCCAGATACGGATCGGGACGCCACGGCTGGCGCACGGCCAGTTGTTCAACGACCGCTCCGGCGGCCAGGCCGGCAGCCAGTGCCAGCAGGGACCTCATGCGCCCTCCCCCACATACACGCGGGGGACGCGGGGACCGAGCCGGGTGACGATCTCGTAGCCGATGGTGCCCGTGGCCTGCGCCCAGTCCTCGGCCAGCGGCACCCCGTCGAGGCCGTCCCCGAAGAGGACCACCTCGTCCCCGGCCACTGCCGGGTCGTCGCCGAGATCGAGCACGAACTGGTCCATGCACACCCGGCCGGCGATCGTGCGCCGGCGGCCGGCTGCGAAGACCGGACCCACGTTGGTCGCATTTCGGGGGATGCCATCGGCGTATCCCAGAGGCACGACCGCCGTCGTCGCATCCGCCGGCAACCGGTACTGATGGCCGTAGGACAGTCCGGCGCCCGCGGGCAGGCGTTTGACCGTGGTCATCCGGCCCACCAATGTCATGACCGGCCGCAGGCCGAGTTGGGCGGGGGTGCCCATGCCGGCCCCGGGGGCCACGCCGTACATCGCGATTCCGGGCCGCACCAGCGTGAAGTGGGCCTCGGGCAGGCTCAGGGTCGCCGCGGAATTCGCCAGGTGCAAGTGTTCCGGCTGAACGCCGAGCGCCGCGGCGTGCTCGACCCCGCGGTGGAACCGCTCGATCTGCGCAGTGTTCAGCGGATTGTGCGGTTCGTCCGCCACCGTGAAGTGCGACCAGATCGCCACGATCTGCGCGCGGCCGGCGTCCTGCAGCGCCTTGGCCCGGGACACGAACCCCTCCCACATCCCCGGCGGGCACCCAGCCCGGCCGAGCCCGGTGTCGAGCTTCAGGTGCAGCCGTGCGAACCGGCCCGTGGCGGCCACGCACTCCAGGTGATCGGGGGTTGAGACCCCGACGTCGATCCCGGCGCCCAGCACCTCGTCCCACGGGTCCGATGGGTCAGCCAGCCACGCCAGCAGCGGCCCGCGATCACCGCTGGCACGCACCTCGAGGGCTTCCTCGAACAGGGCGACACCCAGCCATTCGGCGCCTGCCGCCCGCGCCGCCCGCGCCATGGGCAGCAGCCCGTGTCCGTACGCGTCGGCTTTGACGATGGCCATCTGCTGACTGTTCGGGGCCGCAGCCCGCAGCGTGTCGAGGTTGTGCGCGAACGCGTCAAGATCTATCCGGGCCTCGGCGCGACTCACCTCTCCATGGTAATGGCGGGATGCCAGCTTCCCGATGTTCGGCGCCCGCCGGAGCGCAGCGACTCACGCCCGCGCGGGCCTACCCTCGTCGCATGAGCCGTGAACCCGTCATCCATCGGGTGGATCTGAGTACCGGGTTGCGCACTGCGTACGTGGAACGGGGGGATCGGTCAGGTCCCACGGTCGTGATGCTGCACGCCTGGGTCGAGTCGCTTCGGTGCTTCGACCGCCTCACCGCGATGTTGCCCGACTGGCTGCACGTCCTGGCCATGGACCAGCGGGGGCACGGGCAGGCGGACGCACCCGACGACGGCTACGACGTCGCGACCCTCGCCACGGACGTGGTGGCGTTCATGGACTCGTGCGGCCTGCCGCGTGCGGTCCTCGTGGGCTCCTCCAGCGGCGGCTACGTCGCCCAGCAGGTGGCGGTCCGCAACCCCGAACGTGTCACAGGGCTGGTCCTGCTCGGATCCCCGCTGAGCCTGCACGGGCGGCCGGAGTTCGCTGACACGGTCGACGCCGTGCGCGACCCGATCGACCCGGGCTGGGTCAAGGCGTTCATCGAGGAGTTCCCGCTCTTCCACGAGGTGCCCACCTGGTACCTCGAGGACCGCATCCTGGAGGCCACTCGGGTCCCCGCCCGGGTGTGGCAGAGCGCACTGCGAGGGCTCACTACCTCACCACCACCGCTGGAAACCGGACGGATCTCGGCTCCCACGCTGATCATCCGGGGCGAGCGCGACGAGGTCCTCACGCCAGAGAGCCACGCGGCGATGGCCGACCGTGTCCCCGGCTCGACGTTGCTCACCTACGGCGGAGTCGGTCATCTGGTCCTCTGGGAGGAGCCGGAGCGCATCGCCGCCGACCTGGTCGAGTTCGTCGGACGCCTCTACGGGTGACGTCACCCGTCACCGGCGGCCCACGCCACGGCCTCTGCGACTCTGTCCGCCACGTCCACGCTGGTGGCGGGGAAACCGGCGAGTGCACCTGCCCTCCCGTGGACGAGTGCGGCGCAAGCAGCCAGGCCGGCCATTTCCACCAGATCGGGTTGCCGGCCCACGAAATGCCGGGCCAGCATTGCCCCCAACAGTCCGGACAGAACGTCACCGCTTCCAGCCGTGGCCAGGTCCGGGCTGGCCTCGGTGTTCATGAACACCCGGCCGCCCGGTTCGGCGACGACGGTGACGGCACCCTTGAGCAGGACCACCACCTGCAACTGCCGCGCCGCGGCCTGCACTCCCGCGATGCGGTCGGCGCCGGGGTGGAAACCCAGCCTCGCGAACTCACCCTCATGCGGGGTGATCACGGCATTGCCGGGGCTGATCAGCGCCAGCGCCTCCGCATCCAGCACTGCCGGGCGCCCGGACTCCAGGGCCGTGGCCACGGCTCGGGTCAGCCGGTGCTCGTCAGCCAGCCCGGGACCCACCACGTAGGCATCGGTGCGGCCGTCTGCGGCCACCACGTCGGGGAAGCCCGCCACCTGCGAGCGCACCATCCCCACGCCGGCATGGCGCGCGCCCGCGGTGCACAACTGCCCGGCGCCGGGGTATTTCTCGGAGCCGGCCGCGATGCTCACCACGCCTCGGGTGTACTTGTTGTCGGCAAGCCCCGGCCGTGGGAAATACCGGGCGGCGTCAACCCGCTCGACCACGTGGACCGTGGCGGCCGGCAGAGTCGCGTCGAGCCCGATGTCCACCAGATGCACCCGCCCGCAGACGTCCGGGCGCAGCACCACACCGGGCTTCAACGTGCCGAACGTGATCGTGTGATCGGCCCGCCACACCTCGCCAGGTACGTCGCCGGAGTCTGGCTGCAGGCCGCTGGGCAGGTCCACGGCGATGGTGAGTTCGGCGTCGACCGCGTCGCGGATGGACACCGCCCCTGCTCGCAGCGGGCCGGACCCGCCGATCCCCACGACCGCGTCCAGCACGACGTCGGCACGGCGGGGCGCGCGTACGCGGGCACCCTCCCGGCGAGCCGCCCGCAGGCCCTCGGGATGCAGCGTGTCAGCGGTGGGCAGGATGTCGACAGCCACTCCGCGCCGAGCGAGTTGGGACGCAGCGAACAGGGCATCCCCGCCGTTGTTCCCGGACCCCGCCACGACCGCCAGCCGCAGTCCGCTGACCCCACCGAACGTTTCCCGCATCAGGCGCGCCGTCCGGGCCGCCAGCCCAGTGGCCGCCCGCTGCATGAGGGCCCCGGGCGGCATCGCGGCCATGAGCGCTTCTTCAGCCGCACGGATGGTGGGGACGTCGTGGACGGGCTTCATGGTCCCATCGTGGCGCACCCGCGTACATCGTGCCGCGGTTCGGGCGCGCCCCAGTCCGTGTTGAAGGACCCCCCGGTTCCCCAATCGCAGCAGCCGGGACTTCAGCCCTGGAAGCGGGGGAAGGACTTGCGTCCGCTGTACACCGCTGCGTCGTCGAGTTCCTCCTCGATGCGCAGCAACTGGTTGTACTTGGCCACTCTCTCCGAGCGGGCCGGGGCGCCGGTCTTGATCTGGCCGCAGTCGGTGGCCACAGCGAGATCGGCGATGGTGGTGTCCTCGGTCTCACCCGAGCGATGGCTCATCGTGCAGGTGAACCCGGCGCGGTGGGCCATGGCGACCGCGTCCAGAGTCTCGGTGAGCGACCCGATCTGGTTCACCTTGACCAGCAGGGAGTTGGCGGCCTGCTTTTCGATGCCATCCGCGAGCCGGACCGGGTTGGTCACGAACAGGTCGTCGCCGACGATCTGGACTCGGTCCCCGACCGCGGCGGTGACGTCGATCCAGCCCTGCCAGTCGTCCTCGGCCATGGGGTCCTCGATGCTGACCAGCGGGTAGTCCTCGAGCAGGGATGCGTAGTACGCGGCCATCTCGTCGCTGGAACGCGAGGCGCCCTCGAACTGGTAGGCGCCGTCGGAGAAGAACTCGGTGGAGGCCACATCCAGCGCCAGCGCCACGTCGGAACCGAGCGACAGCCCGGTGGTGGCGACCGCCTCAGCGATGAGATCGAGTGCCTCGCGGTTGTTCGGCAGGTCCGGAGCAAAGCCACCCTCGTCACCGAGTCCCGTGGCCAGCCCGCGCTTCTTCAGCACCGACTTCAGCGCGTGGTAGACCTCGGCTCCCATGCGCAGGGCGGTGCTGAAGTCATCAGCGCCGATCGGGGCGATCATGAACTCCTGGATGTCCACGCCCGTGTCGGCGTGGGCACCGCCGTTGAGGATGTTCATCATCGGCACCGGCAGCACGTGGGCCGACGGCCCGCCGAGGTAGCGGAACAAGGGCAGGTCGGCCGAGTCGGCAGCCGCCCGGGCCACGGCCAGCGACACCCCGAGGATCGCGTTGGCACCCAGCTCGCTCTTGTTGGGCGTCGCGTCAAGGTCGATCATGATCTGGTCGATGAGCCGCTGCTCACTGGCCTCGATGCCCTCGACCTCACCGGCGATCCGGTCCTCGACGGCGGCCACGGCCTCGAGCACGCCCTTGCCGCCGTAGCGCTCCCCGCCGTCCCTGCGCTCGGATGCCTCGAAGGCGCCGGTGCTCGCCCCGCTTGGCACTGCGGCGCGCCCCAGGGACCCATCCTCAAGCGCGACCTCCACCTCGACGGTGGGGTTTCCGCGCGAGTCCAGGATCTCCCGTGCGATGACAGCGACGATCTCAGCCACGATTCCTCCTCAGGTCCGGCTCCTCCTGCAGCCTATCGGGCATGCTCGCCGGGCCGAACCCCGTGCGGTGACGGCCTCAGCGGAATCCGGTCAGCTGCAGCCCCTCGCGTGGTGAGCCGCGCCGGGCGAACCCGTGTGGTGAGAGATCGTTCACCTGGTTGGAGGTTCCACGCGTGGGTTCTCCAACGCCGTGCGCAACCTCCAACCACAGCGCCGGCACCAGCCGCGCTGCGCCAGGCGGTACGCGTCACCCCTGCGCCGGCCCGCCCTCGCGGCGGATCAGTTCCGCGCGCAGGCCGGCCGCAGCCCGCCTGGCGGCGGCATCGGCATCCAGGCCCCGGCTCCTCGCGGCAGCGACGATCTCCAGGATGAGTTCGCCGGCGTCATGCTCGTCGAGCAGGGCGTCCACACGCGGATCGACCGGCGGCACCAGAACCCCACCCTTGTCCGCGCGGTGCAGGAGTTTCTCGATCAGCGGCAGCGCGGGCATGGCCGCGGGCACTCCGTCCGTGACCGAGCTGCGGCCCTTCTCGCGTCGTTTGCGCTCGAACCACGCGGCTTCCACATCGTCGGCGGTCTGTGCGGTCTCATCGCCGAACACATGCGGGTGCCGGGCGACGAGTTTGTCCGCGATCCCGCCGGCAACGTCGTCGATGTCGAAAGCCTCCTCACCCTCCTGCCCGATGCGGGCGTGGAACACCACCTGCAGCAGGAGGTCGCCGAGTTCTTCGATCAACGCGTCGCGGTCGCCGGCGTCGATGGCATCGACGGTCTCGTAGGTCTCCTCGACGAGGTACTGCACGAGACTCTCGTGGGTCTGCTCGGCATCCCACGGACAGCCGCCGGGGGACCGCAGCCGGTCCATGACCGCTACGAGGTCCAGGAGGCGCTGCCCCCGGCTCACTGCTGCGGTGGGACGTCGGTCAAGGCGGTGGTGGCATCAGCCGGAACCGACAGGTCCTCCGGCAGTGCCCCGACAGCCAGTTGCTCAGCGTCCCAGGTCCCGAACCGCGGGCTCACCTTCGGATCGAGCTCGTCGCTGAGTTGCTGCACCTGGGTCAGCAGGCCGGTCTGGCCCGTTGGGTCGTCGCCGGTGATCGTGCCCTTGGTCATCGCTTCGATGAGCAACGTGGTCCGGATGACATCGGGGATCATCTCGGGCACCACCCCTGCCTGCAGAGCGCCCTCCTCCAGCGCCTGCTGACCCCCGGCGTTCTGCACCTCGTCGGCGATCGCGGAGTCGATCTCACCCCTTGGTCACGCCGATGCCTTTGCGCGCCGCGAGTTCGTCGACGAGTTCGGTCACGATCCAGCGGGAGAGGACGGCTTGGGAGACCTGCGCGCTGTCCGGGATGCCGAGCCCCTCAGTCAGTTGCGAGGTCGTCTCGGCCAGTTCGGAATCCGTCAGCCGCTGCTCACCGACCACCGCCGCGGACCCCGACAATGTCGGCCCGCAGGCGGACAGGGCGATCCCGGCCGCCACGACCACCGGCATCCAGCGCTTCATCGAGCCTCCCGAAGTCATCGCCCTCAGATTACGCGCCCGCGAGCCGCACACGCCGCACTGGTGGCATCACGACGGCAGGCGATCCAGCACCACGGACTCCAGCACCTCGCGGCACCACTGCAGCAGGGCGTGGTCGGTCAGCGGTGGCGAGCCCAGACCCCCGGCCAGGGGTCGCGGCACGAGCATCGTGCCCGACGCGGCCTTGAAGATGCTGGCCGGGTACAACCGGGACAGGCGCAGCGTCCGGCTCTCCGGCAGGTGCACCGGCGCGAAGCGCACATTGCGCCCGGCCATCACGATGTCGGCGACCCCGGCATCACGGGCGAGCAGGCGCAGGCGGGCCACGTCCACGAGGACCTTGACCGGCTCGGGCAGCGGCCCGTACCGGTCGGTCATCTCCGCGACGAACTCGTCCACGGCGTCATCGCTGCCGGCCTCCGCCAGCGTGGTGTACGCCATCAGCCGCAGCCGTTCGTCCGGAACGTAGTCGTGCGGCAGGTGGGCGTTGACCGGCAATTCAATGCGCACCTCCGGCAGTTCCTCGTCGCGCTCGCCGCGCACCGTGGCCAGCGCCTCCCCGACCATGCGCACGTACAGGTCGAATCCGATGTTCGCGATGTGCCCGGACTGCTCCCCGCCCAGCAGGTTGCCCGCGCCGCGGATCTCGAGGTCCTTCATCGCCACCGCCATGCCCGATCCGAGGTCGGTGTGCGCGGCGATGGTCGCCAGCCGGTCGTGCGCGGTCTGGGTCAGCGGTTTCTCCGGCGGGTAGAGGAAGTAGGAATACGCGCGCTCCCGGCCGCGGCCCACCCGGCCCCGCAACTGGTGAAGCTGCGACAGCCCGAAGCCGTCGGCGCGGTCCACGATCAGCGTGTTGGCGTTGGGAATGTCCATGCCCGACTCGACGATCGTGGTGCACACGAGCACGTCGATGCGGCCCTCCCAGAAGTCCACCACCGTCTGTTCCAGCGCCGCCTCGGGCATCTGGCCATGGGCGAACGCGATCCGGGCCTCGGGGACCAGTTCGGAGATCCGGGAGGTGACCCGCCCGATGGACTCCACACGGTTGTGGATGAAGAACACCTGGCCGTCGCGCAGCAGTTCCCGCCGGATGGCGGCGACGATTTGCTTGTCGTTGTAGGGACCCACGAACGTCAGCACCGGCAACCGGTCCTCCGGCGGGGTCTGGATCGTGGAGATCTCGCGGATGCCGGTCACCGCCATCTCCAAGGTGCGCGGGATGGGGGTGGCGGACATGCTCAGCACGTCCACGGTGGTGCGCAAGGCTTTGATGTGTTCCTTGTGCTCGACGCCGAACCGTTGTTCCTCGTCGACGATGAGCAGGCCCAGTTTAGGGATGCGGGTCTTGGGGCTCAGCAGCCGGTGAGTGGCGATCACCACGTCGACCGAGCCGTCGGCCAGGCCCGCCAGGATGCGCTCGGCCTCGGCGTCGGACTGGAAGCGGGACAATGCCTCCACTCGCACCGGGAAGGCGGCGAACCGCTCGCTGAACGTCTTGTGGTGCTGCTTGACGAGCAGCGTGGTGGGCACCAGGACAGCGACCTGCTGGCCGTCCTGGACCGCCTTGAACGCCGCACGCACCGCGATCTCGGTCTTGCCGAAACCCACGTCGCCGCACACGAGCCGGTCCATCGGCACCGGCTTCATCATGTCGGCCTTGACCTCGTCGATCGTCACGAGCTGGTCGGGCGTCTCCTGGTAAGGGAACGCGTCCTCGAGTTCACGCTGCCAGGGGGTGTCCGGACCGAACTCGTGGCCCCTGGTGGCCTGCCGTGCGGCATAGAGCTTGACCAGTTGCGCGGCGATCTCGCGCATCGCGCGCTTGGCCTTGGACTTTGCCTTCTGCCAATCCGCGCCACCCAGCCTGTGCACGGCCGGAGCCTCCCCCCCGACGTACCGGGTCACCTGGTCGAGTTGGTCGGTCGGGACGTACAGCCGGTCCGGCGGTTGCCCGCGCTTGCCGGCGTACTCCAGCACGAGGTACTCGCGCACCGAACCCGCCACCGCGCGCTGCGTCATTTCCACATATCGACCCACGCCGTGCTGGTTGTGGACCACGAAGTCGCCGGGCTTGAGCGTCAGCGGATCGAGGGCCTTGCGACGCTTGGCCGGCATCTTCGTGACGGCCGTGCTGACGCTTCCGGTGAGGTCGCGCTCGGTGATCAGCGCCACCCCGTCGGTGGTGAATCCGTAGGTCAGACGGGCCTTGACGATGTGGACGATGGGGTCGAGCGGGGAGTCCCCGAAGAGCCGTGCCGGGACATCCAGGGCGGCCAGTTGTTCGGCCAGCCGCTGGGCCGGGCCGGCCGCACCCATGGCCACCACCACGGGCACGCCGGTGGCGATCGCCGCCCGGGCATCGGTGGCCAGCGCGGCCACGTCCCCCCGGTAGGCCGGCGCGGGCTTCAGGCCGGGCATGACCGTGCCGAGGGTGCTGATGTCGCTGACGGGGAGTTCGCGGGCGGCAGCCTGTGCGGCCAGTTCGTCGGGGCTGCGGTACGCGGCGCGGCTGAGGTCCAGCGGCACCGTGTTGCCCACGGCGGCGTTGTGCCAGCCGGCTTGCAGGAACTCCTCGGACGTCCGCACGAGATCGACGGCGCGGGTGGCGATCCGCTCCCGGCCGATCATGACGATGGGGGTGTGCGCGGCCACCAGGTCCAGCAGCGTGATCATCCGGTCGGCGAGCACCGGCGCCAGCGACTCCATCCCCTCCACCGGTGTGCCCGCGGCGAGATCTGACAGCACATCGGCGATGTGCGGGTACTTGCTGGCCAACTCCCGCGCACGTTGCCGGACCTGCTGCGTGAGCAGCAACTCCCGGCAGACGGGGATCTCCAACGGCGCGTCCAGCACGGCGACGGTGCGCTGGTCGGAGACGGCGAATGAACGCATCTGGTCCACCTCGTCGCCGAAGAACTCGATGCGTGTCGGGTGCTCCTGGGTAGGGACGAAGATGTCGAGCAGGCCGCCGCGCACCGCGAACTGACCACGGCGTTCGACCATGGGCACCCGCTCGTACCCTGCCCGCACCAACGACTCGATGAGATGCTCGAAGCCGGGCTCGACCCCACTGGCCAGGACCAGGGGCTGCTCCTCGGCCAGTTCCGCGGCGAAGGGCTGCATCAGCGCCCGGATCGGGACGACCAGCACGTCGGGCAGATGCCCGGTAGCGATGCGGCCGATCACCGCCATGCGCTGGCCGACGGTGTCCGCCGTCGGACTCAGGCGTTCATGGGGCAGAGTCTCCCAGGCCGGGAAGACGGCGGCGTCCCTGACCGAGATCGCAGCGCGTCACGCACGTCTTCGGCCTGCCGCCCGGTGGCGGTCACGGCGAGCACCGGCCGGTCCACTCCTGCCAGCAGGAACGGTTCGGCGCCTGCGGTGACCCCGACCGTGGTGCCACCGGTGGCGACGGACGCACGCCAATCGGCGACGTCGGGGAGGGCGCCGATCACCGAAACGACGTCGCCGAGGATCACCTCACCAATCTACGTGGCGGTCCGACCGTCCCCGCGCTGGCGTTTGTCACACGCGCCCGGTGGGCCGGATGTACCCGATGACCTCCGGTCGCGCGATCACGATGTCGTCGACCCACGGCGGGCGCTTGTTGAACTCGATCGTCCGGCCGTCGAGATGGGTGCCGACCATGCCGTGATCCACCGCCACGGCCAGTGGAGCTGCGGCGTCCCACTCCCAGAAGCCGCCCTCGTTGACGTAGGCGTCCACCCTGCCGGCCAGGATCTCCCCGACCTTGGCGCCGGCCGACCCCACGTACACGAACTCCACACCGTGCGCGGTCACCCCATCGGCCGCCAGGCGGGCGGCGATCTCGTCCGTGCGGGCGACGAAGTTCTCCGGGGGGCGCGAACGCGACACCACGACCCGCAACGGCCGCTCGGACAGCGGCACGATCTGAGCAGCCACCGGGGCGCCGGTGACGTACACCTGCTCCTGGGCTGGAAGGCTGAACGCCGCAGCGATGAAGCCGCTACCCGGCACGCCTCGCTGCCACAATGAGATCTGGACGGCCCAGTCACTGCGTCCCTGGCTGAACTCGCTGGTCCCGTCCAGCGGATCGATGATCCACAGCCGGTCGGCCCGGTCACGCTCGTGGGAGTCCTTGGCCTCCTCCGACAACACCGCATCCCCGGGACGTTCCCGGCCGAGTTGCTCGGCCAGGAAGGCCTGCGAGACCGCGTCGCCGGTGTCCTTGAGTTGCTTGCGGCGGGACTTGTCCGCCGGCTCGACCGGGCCGAAGTCGTTGCGCACGTCCACCAGCAGACGACCGGCTGCCAGCGTGAGTTCCTTGGCCAGCGCGGCGTCGTCGGACAGGTTCGTCATGTGTTCCACCTAACGGTTGTAGCGGGACTGGGTGGCCTCCAGGCCGTTGCCCAGCAAGTACTCGGTGGCGTCGGCGGCCTCCGCGACCATCACAGCCACCTCGGGTCGCTCCGCGGCGCGGAAGTCCGACAGCAGGTAGTCCGCAGGCTCCTGGCGACCCTGGGGGCGGCCCACACCGCAGCGCACCCGGAAGAAGTCCCCGTGCCCCAGGGACTTGCGCAGGCTGCGCAGGCCGTTGTGCCCGTTGTCGCCGCCACCGAACTTGATGCGCAACGCGCCGAGCGGGATGTCCAGCTCGTCGTGGACCACGACCAGGTTCTCGGTCTTCGTGAAGTCCAGGGCGGCCTTGACCGGGCCGCCGCTCTCGTTCATGAAGCTGCGGGCCTTGAGCAGGACCAAGCGGCAGTGCGCGGGGGTCCCGACGAAGGCGTGCGCTTGCGCGGCATCTGCGTGCGCCCTGCGGTGGCGGGCGAACTGCACACCGAGCCGGGCGGCCAACTCCTCTACGACGAGGTAACCCACGTTGTGCCGCGTTCGGGCGTACTCCGGCCCCGGGTTTCCGAGGCCGGCCACGACCCAGGTGTCGGTCACTCCTCGGCGGTGTCTTCGCCGGGTCCGGCGGCGCCCTCTTCGGCCTCCGCAGCCTCGGCGGCATCAGCAGCGGCTGCAGCAGCCGCAGCGGATTCGGCCTGGGCCTTCATCTCGGCCTCGAGACGCTCCACCGCTGCCTCGATCACACTGTCGGCGTCGGCACCCTCCGCGATCATCTCGCTGACGATGTTCGCCAGGGCGATCGGGTCGAGCTCCTTCTCCGCAGCGACCTCTTCGGCCTTGGCGACCGCCTCGGCCTCCAGCTGCCGGGCCCTGAGTTGCGCGCGGTCGAGTGCTACGAGGTCGATGTGCTTGAGGAAGCCCTTGACGGGGTCGCGCTGGACATCGCGCGGGGCGGTGGGGACGACGTCGGAGTCGAGGTCGATCTCGAGGGTGACCTTGGGCTGCTTCAACGCCTGGGTGAGGTCGTGGTCGTCGAGGCTGAGGTGGCGCGGCGCGCCCCCGTCGCCGTAGAGGACCGCGGGCACCCGGCCCTCGCGGCGCAGGCGGCGCGAGGCGCCCTTGCCGAACTCGGTGCGTGCTTGTGCGGTCAGTCGTACTTCGGCCATGTCATCTCCCGGTCTTCGCCAACGTGCAGACCACCGGGAGGGCTCGTCGATCACGGGGCCGATGGGCCACCCTCGCCGGGCGTCCTCACCAGTGTACGTGCTCAGAGCGGCGTCACCACAAGTGGGCGGCGAGCGGCCTCGAACGCCGGGAAGCGCCCACTTGTGGTCTCACAGAATCGGACATAGCGCCCTCAAACGCCCATACTGCCCGCCACAACTGGGCGCGAACCGGACTCGTTCGCCCACTTGTGGTGAGGCAGTCGTCAGCTCTGGAAGAGGCTGGTCACCGAGCCGTCCTTGAACACCTCGTTGATGGCTCGCCCGATCATCGGCGCGATGGGCAGGACCGTGAGTTTGTCGAACCGGCGCTCGCTGGGGATGGGCAGGGTGTCTGTGACGATGACCTCGGATATCCGCGAGTTCTTCAGGCGTTCGGTGGCCGGATCACTGAGCACACCGTGCGTGGCCGTCACGACGACTTCCGCGGCCCCCTGCTCGAAGAGGGTCTCGGCTGCCTTGGTGATGGTGCCGCCGGTGTCGATCATGTCGTCGACGACCACGCAGACGCGGTCCCTCACGTCGCCGACCACCTCGAGCACGGACACCTGGTTCGGCACGTTCGGGTCGCGCCGCTTGTGGATGATGGCAAGCGGCGAGCCCAGCACGTCGGTCCAGCGCTCAGCCACTCGCACCCTGCCGGCGTCCGGCGAGACGATGGTGAGCCGCTCGCGCTCCACGTTCTTGCCCACGTACTCGGAGAGGATCGGCAGGGCGAACAGGTGATCCACGGGTCCGTCGAAGAACCCCTGGATCTGGGAGGTGTGCAGGTCCACGGCCATCAGCCGGTCGGCCCCGGCGGTGGCGAACAGGTTGGCCATCAGCCGCGCGGTGATCGGCTCCCGGCCGTTGTGCTTCTTGTCCTGCCGGGCGTAGCCGTAGAACGGCGTGACGACGGTGATGCGCTTGGCAGAGGCCCGCTTGAGCGCGTCGACCATGATCAACTGCTCCATGATCGACTTGTTCAGCGGATCGGCGTGCGACTGCACCACGAAGGCGTCGCTGCCGCGCACACTCTCCTCGAACCGCACGAAGATCTCGCCATTGGCGAAGTCGTACAGTCGCGTCCGAGACACCTCGATGCCGAGCTCGAGGGCAATCTGGTCGGTCAGCTCGGGGTGCGACCGCCCCGAGAAGAGCATCAGTTTCTTCTGGGACGGCGTGACGAGCTCAGACACTGGTGGCGACCCCTCGGGCATGTCCAACGCGGATGGCCTCAGCGTAACCACCGACACCTGCGGGCATGCGGCAAAGGTAGGGATTAGCCGGGTGAATCGTGACCTTGCGCCTGTTCGGCGGCCTCGGCGGACGCCGTGCCCCGGCGCTTGGCGACCACCCAGCCGACGATGTTGCGCTGCCGGGACCGCCCCAGCGCCAGGTCCCCTGGACCGACGTCCTCGGTGATCACGGAGCCGGCGGCGGTGTACGCACCGTCACCGATCGTCACCGGCGCCACGAGCATGCTGTCCGAGCCGATGCGCACGTGTTTGCCCACGACCGTGCGGTGCTTGGCGACCCCGTCGTAGTTGACGAAGACCGTGGCCGCCCCGATGTTGGTGCCCTCGCCGATCTCGGCATCGCCCACGTACGACAGGTGCGGCACCTTGGCGGACGCCCCGACCCGGGTGTTCTTGATCTCCACGAAGGCACCGGCTTTGGCGCTTGCGAGCAGGTGGGTGCCGGGGCGTAGGTAGGTGTAGGGCCCGACGTTGGCCCGGGGCCCGACCCGGGCCCCAAGGACATGCGACTTCAGGACGGTGGCCCCGGCCTCGACTGTGGCGTCGATCAAGGTCGTGTCCGGACCGATCACCGCGCCGGCCGCCACCCGGGTGGCTCCGGAGAGGTGAGTGTTGCGGCGCAGCACCACATCGGCCTCGAGCTGCACGTCCGCCTCGATCCAGGTGGTGGCCGGATCCTCGATCGTCACGCCCTCGCGCATCCAGCGTTCGGCGACCCGCTGCCGGAGCACCGCCCCGGCGGCCGCAAGTTGTACCCGGTCGTTGATGCCGTGGATCTCGTCGGGGTCCTTCGTCACGTGGGCTGCCACCGGGTGACCCTGCTCGACGAGCCAGCCGATGACGTCGGTCAGGTACTCCTCGCCCTGTGCGTTGTGGCTGGTCAGCCGGTCCAGCCCCGTCCGCAGGGCACCGGCGTCGAAAATGTATAGACCGCTGTTGATCTCGTCGATCGCTCGCTCGGCATCCGTGGCGTCCTTGTGCTCCACGATGCGCCGGACCCCGATGTCGTCGCGCACGATGCGCCCGTACCCGGTGGGGTCTGGCATCCGCGCGGTCAGGACGGTGGCAGCAGCGCCCGACGCGGCATGCCTGGTCACGAGGTCGGCGAGGGTACTGCCCATGAGCAGGGGCGTGTCCCCGGCCAGCACCACAATGGTGCTGGCGTCGGGCCGGACCTGGGGCATGGCCTGCCGCACCGCATCCCCGGTGCCCCGCATCGCCTCCTGGACCGCCGTCCGGGCGCCGGGTGCCACCGTGTGCAGGTACGCGGCGACCTTGTCCCGCTGGTGGCCGACGACGACCACGACATCCTCGATGCCGGCGTCGCGCAGCGCGCGCAGGACATGTCCCAGCAGGGGCTCGCCGGACACCTCGTGCAACACCTTCGCGGTGTCCGATTTCATACGCGTGCCCAGACCTGCAGCGAGCACGATCGCGACTGGTTGATCCACGCCGCGAGTCTAATGGGGTGGGCCTGCGGCCGGGCCGTCGTCACCCCGCGCTGGAGCCGATCAGGACCTGGACACCTCGCCGACCTCGAAGCGCACCATGTTCCCGCCCGCCCGCTTCGCCTCGTACATGGCATGGTCGGCGCGCGCGATGGCGTCATCGGGGGTCTCGCCCGGTTCCAGTAACGTCACACCGACACTCAGGCTCGGAGTGATGGTGATCCCCTCGAAGTCCAACGGCCGATGGGCATACGCGAGCATGTCCTCGAGGACGACGAGTCCCTGCTTCGGCTGCCGGAGTCCGGTGAGGATCATGATCATTTCGTCGCCCCCGACGCGAGCCACGCAGTCATCGGCGCGCAGCCGCTCACGGATACGGGCCGACACCACCTGGAGCAGCTCGTCACCTGCCAGGTGCCCGTGGGAGTCGTTGATCGTCTTCAGCGCGTCGACGTCGGCGAACGCCAGCATGTTGAGCGTTCCGGCGCGGGGAGGGTGGCCCAGCACGGCGGCGAGTTGACGGTACCCCGCATCCCGGCTCAGCAGGCCCGTCAAAGGATCCCTGGTGGCGCGGCGCTCCAACTCCTCGCGTTCGGCGACCTGGGCGGTGATGTCGCGCAGGCGGGCGACCCTGCCGATGCGCCGGCCCGCTTCGTCGTGCAGCGGCGTGCTGGCCAGGTCCACCCACACCGTCGAACCGTCCGGGCGCATGAGCGGCAGTTCGAAATGACCCTCCTCGTCGCTGCGGGCGAGCCGTGTCATCTCCGCGAGCACGTTCTGCCGATGCGACGGTGCCACGATGTCCAGGAGGTCGCCCCCAGCAGGTCGTGGGGTGGGCGCCCCAGCAGTTCCAGGCAGTTCGGCGACACCCACGTCACGCGTCCCTTGTCGTCGTACTGGGCCAACACGTCGGCACTGTGCTCGGCCAACTTCTGGAAACGTTCGGCGGTCTCTCGCACCATGTCCTCGCGGCGTCGCGCTTCGGTCACGTCCAGGATCTGCGAGATGAAATGCAGCACCCGCCCTTGCGTGTCGCGCACGGCGGCCACCGACAGATCCCCCCACACGATCTGCCCGTCCGGGCGCACATACCGCTTCACCAGCCGAAACGAGTCACGTCTCCCGTCGAGGAGTTCCTGCACCATCCGCCCATCCACGCCGACATCATCAGGGTGGGTCAGCGCCTGCCAGGTACTCGACAGCAATTCCTCCTCGTTGCGCTCGAGTACGTAACACAGTGCCGGGTTCACGCGCAGGAAACGCCCGTCGCGGCCCACCAAGGCCTGGCCGATGGGCGCGTTGTCCATCGTGGCTCGGAACAGGGCCTCGCTTCTTGCCAGCGCCTCCCGGTCGGCGTGAGCCGCCGAGACGTCCCGGACCCGCGCCACCCAGTGGCTGATCCCACCGTCCTCATTGCGCACGACCCTCACCGCCACCTCGGTCCAGGCGGTGCGTCCGTCTGCGCGAACGGCCGCGATCTCGGCCACTTGGTCGCCACTTCCCTTGGCGTCTGCGATCAGTTGCAGGAAGCGAGGCCGATGATCGGGGTGCACCAACTGGCCGATCCGCATCCCCACCATCTCCGCGGGTTCGTAACCGTAGATCTCCAGGACTGCCGGCGAGGCCCACTCGATGTCGCCCGATGGATGGATCTGGAACACGACATCGCCGCTGGTCTCGGCGATGAGACGGTAGGCGTCGTGCTCGCGCCGCCGGTCCTCCAGAGTGACCGCCGCCCGCAGGACGGAGGCGATGAACGCGCCGAGTCTGGTGGCGGCTGCCACGTCGGCCTCCCCGAAGGCATCCTCCTGCCGCGACGCCACGCTGAGCACCCCGGCGACCTCGTCCCCGCTGAACAGAGGCACCACGACCAGCGAACGGACCCCCGTGCGTCGCACGTAGGGGGAGAAGGCCCGGTCGTCGTCGGCCGCGTCCGGACTGATCAGAACCTCGCGACGATCGACCGCCTGCCCCGCCAGACTGCCGTGGCGGGGCAGTTGCACTTCCTCCGTGCCCTCCAGGATGCCGGCCGAGTGTGCGTGGTCGAACGCGTCGTCACGCAGCAGGCTCACCAGCGCCCCGGTGCCGTTGGTGATCTCGCACGCAGCGGCCACGATCCTGCGCATCACGTCGTGAACCGACAGCTTCTCGGTGATCATGGCGTGCTGCACGTCGATGATCGTGCGCAATGCCGCGATCTCTCCCCGGGCCGACACGCTTCCAGAGTAGGAGACTCGAACACGCCGACGCCGGACACGAAAGAGGGACGCCCGCGTCCCGATGGCTCCCCGCCCAGGACTCGAACCTGGAACGACTGGACCAAAACCAGTTGTGTTGCCGATTACACCAACGGGGAATGTGCTCCCAGGCTATCGCGGTGTTCAGTTGATGACGGCCACCGTGTGCGCACCGGAGACCGGGCCGGTGGTGATGCGGGCGCTGCGGCAGAGTCCCGTGGTCGACAAGCCCACGGCCAGTTCCAGGCCGTGCTCCGCATCGCGGGCGAGGAAGACACAGGTGGGTCCACTGCCGCTCACCATCGCGCCGAGCGCGCCGTAGTCCAGGCCAGCTTCCAGTAAGAGGTCGAGTTCCGGGCGCATGGCGATGGCGGCGGCCTGCAGGTCGTTGTGCAGGTGCTGTCCGAGGCCCACCTGATCGCCGGAACGCACCGCGGCCAGCAACTCACGCGGGACGCCCGGGGCCGGGACCTCGCGCCCGGCGCTGAGCCGGTCGAACGTGGCGTACACCTGCGGCGTCGACAAGGTGGCGAACGAGGTCGCGACGACCCAGGTGAACTCCCCGGTGGCCAGGACCGGGGTGAGCAACTCCCCGCGCGAGGCACCCAGTGCGGTTCCGCCCTGCAGGCTGAAAGGCACGTCCGAACCCAGGTCAGCGGCGATCTCGGCCAGTGCGGACATCGAACAGCCCAGACCCCACAGCACGTTGCACGCCACGAGGGCGGCGGCTGCGTCCGCGGAGCCCCCGGCCATGCCGCCAGCCACCGGTATCGACTTCGTCATCACCAGCCGGGCACCGGACTTCACCTTGTGGCGCTTCTTGAGGGCCCGGGCCGCCCGGACGGCAAGGTTGTCCGAGGCGCGGCCCGGCACCTGTTCCCCGTCGGGATCCATCTCCAGGCTGATCCCGGACTCCTGCGGCAAGGCGGTGAGTTCGTCCGCGAGGTCGAGGGCCTGGAAGACGGTGGCCAGCTCGTGGTAACCGTCCTCACGCAGCGGCCCCACCCCCAGGTAGAGGTTGATCTTGGCTGGGGCTTCCACCGAGACGGCTTTCGGAAGCGGCACCTCTCCAGGCTAGGGGCTGGACAGCCGCGACTTCGCGCCGGCGAGGGCCAAGAAGTCGTCCACGCTCAGGGATTCCCCCCGGCGGGTGGGGTCGATGCCGGCCTCCTCACAGATCGTCACCGCCGGCAGCGGCGCGGCCCACTCGCGCAGCGCGCTGCGCAGCATCTTCCGGCGCTGCCCGAACGCCGCATCCACGGCCGCGAACGTGGCCGCACGCTGTTCGGCATCGGGCTGCTCGTGCCGCACGAAGCGGACAAGGCCTGATTGCACGTTCGGGGCGGGCCAGAATACCTCCGTGCCGACCTTCCCGGCCCATGTCGCGTCGGCCCACCAGGAGGTCTTGACCGAGGGGACACCGTACTGGCGAGATCCTGGCCCGGCGGTCAGCCGCTGGGCGACCTCGGCCTGCACCATGACCACCCCGGAGGTCACTGACGCGAACCTCTCGAGGACATTCAAGAGGATGGGCACGCCGGTGTTGTACGGCAGATTCGCCACGAACGCCGTCACCTCGGCCTGGGGCTGCATCGCCACCGCGTCCTCGCACCGCACGGTCAACCGATCGGCCGCATCCGGCGAGAACTGCTTGATGGTGATCGGCAGTCGGCGCGCGAGGCGGGCGTCTATCTCGACCGCCTCCACCCGGGCGCCGGTCTCCAGCAGTGCCAGCGTCAACGACCCCAGTCCAGGTCCCACCTCCAGGACGACGTCGCCGGGACCGACGTGGGCGGCCGCAGCGATCCGGCGCACGGTGTTCGGGTCGATGACGAAGTTCTGGCCGAGTTTCTTCGTCGGTTGCAGGTCGAGTTCCCGAGCCAGGTCGCGGATCTGGGCGGGACCCAGCAGCGCCATCAGAACGCTCCGAACGCCTCGAAGGTGTTGGCCCGCACCGTCTCGCACAGCGTCCCCAGGTCCTCCTGCAGGTGCTCGGCCATGAATCGCATCGTGAGTGGGATGAGGTATGAGGCGTTCGGGTGCCCGCGGTGCGGGACCGGGGCCAGGAAGGGCGCGTCGGTCTCCACCAGCAGGCGGTCGCGCGGGACGGCGGTCAGCGCCTCTCGCAGGGGCCCCGCGTTCTTGAAGGTGACGACGCCGGCGAACGAGCAGAACCACCCGCGAGCCACGACCTCGCGGGCGAAATCGGCATCGCCGCTGAAGCAGTGCATCACCACCCGGCGCGGGGCACCTTCGTCGTCCATGACGCGCAGGATGGCGGTGTGCGCGTCCCGGTCGTGGATGACCAGGGCCTTGTCCAGTTCCTTGGCCAGCCGGATGTGGACGCGGAAGGATTCCTCCTGCGCGGCGCGCCCGGCCGCATCGGTGCGAAAGAAGTCCATCCCCGTTTCCCCGACGGCGACCACGCGCTCACCGCGAGCCAACTCCGCAATGCGTCGCCACGCCTCCTGCAGCGCCTCAGCCCCCCGGTCGGCATGGATGCGGGGCGCCTCGTTCGGGTGCAGAGCCAACGCCGCCACGATCCGGGGCCACTCACCGGCCAGCCGCACCGCCTCCTCTGAACTGGGCACGTCAACGCCGACCTGCACCACGGCATCGACGCCGGCGGCTTCGGCCGCAGCCAAGGCCGTCCCCACATCGATTCCTGCCTCACCGTCACGACCCGAGGCCCCGATGTCCAGGTGGCAGTGGCTGTCCACCACCGGTGAGGGCAGTGGCTCGGGCAGCGCGGGATAGCCCTCCGGCAGCGTCACGCGGTCTCCAGCCGCGGGAACAGCGCCGCGCCCTTGGTCACGGTCGTGCCGGGAGGCAGCTGACCCCAGATGGCCACGTCCTGAACGGACTGCGCGGCCAGGTCCTCCTGCACCCCCAAGCTGGCCCAGATCTCGGCCGTGGCCTTCGGCATCACGGCGTGGTAGAGCACGGCGATGGCGCGCAGGGACTCGCAGATCGTGTACAGGACGGTGTCCAGACGTTGAGCGTCCGCCTCGTCCTTGGCCAGCACCCAGGGCTCCTGCTCGGTGACGTACACGTTGACAGCATCGACGAAGTCCTTGACCGCCAGGATGCCGGTGCTGAAATCCAGTTGGACCATCGCCGCATCCGCACGCTCAGCGCAGGCCGCGAGCAACTCCTGCAGCGCCAGGTCTGCGTTGGCGTAGTCCCCGGGGGCGGGCAGTGAACCGGCACGGTAGCGGGCCACCATGGCCGTGGCCCGGGAGGCCAGGTTGCCCAGCCCGTTGGCCAGTTCGGCGGTATAGCGCGCAGCCATGTCCTCCCAGGAGAACGAGCCGTCCTGCCCGAACTGGATGGCCCGCAGGAAGTAGTAGCGGAAGGCGTCGGAGCCGAAGTCGTCGATGATCTGCTCCGGCGAGATCCCGGTGAGCTTGCTCTTGCTCATCTTCTCCCCACCGACCAGCAGCCAGCCGTGGGCGAAGACCTTCGCGGGCAAGGGCAGGCCGGCGGCCATCAGCATGGCCGGCCAGTAGACCGCGTGGAAGCGCAGGATGTCCTTGCCCACCAGATGCACATCAGCCGGCCAGTTCGCGGCGAACTTCCGTTCGTCGTCGCCGTAGCCGATCGCCGTGATGTAGTTCAACAGCGCGTCGAACCACACGTAGACGACCTGCTGCTCGTCCCACGGCAGCGGCACCCCCCACGACACGCTGGAGCGTGACATGGAAATGTCCTCGAGCCCGCCCTTGATGAAGGAGACGACCTCGTTGTACGCGCTGCGGGGTTCCACCGCCTGCGGATGCCGCTCGTAGTGCTCGAGCAGGGCGTCAGCGAACTGGGCGAGGCGGAAGAAGTAGTTGGTCTCGTGCAGCATCTCGACGGGGCGGTCGTGGATCGGGCACTTGCCGTCGACGAGGTCGCCGGGCCGCTTGAACTCCTCGCACCCGACGCAGTACGGCCCTTCGAAGTCGGCCTCGTACACATGGCCGTTGTCCTGCAGGGTCCGCCAGAATTTCTGCACCCCGATGCGGTGCCGGTCGCTGGTCGTGCGGATGAAATCGTCGTTCGCGGCATCGATGGTCTGCAGGACCGGCTTCCACGACTCCTCCACGAGCCGGTCGCACCACACCTGCGGCTCCACGCCGTTGTCCCGCGCGGTGCGTTCCACCTTGGTCCCGTGCTCGTCGGTGCCCGTGAGGTAGAACACCGGTTCCTGCCGCTGCCGGCGCCAGCGCGTGAGCACGTCGCCGGCCACGGTGGTGTACGCGTGGCCGATGTGTGGGGCGTCGTTGACGTAGTAGATGGGCGTCGTGACGTAGAACGCCTTAGTCATGCGGGGTCTCCTGGCTGGTCTCGCCCCAGTCTAGGCGGGGCTGTGGTCGCACCTGTCGTGCTCATCGCACTGCCGCGGGATTCACAGGCGGGAGTGATACCTACAGGCGGGAGCCAACCGTGCAGAATCGCTCCCACTGCCCGTGCTCCGCCCTGCCGGTCCCACCGGCAGCCACCCCCCGGGCCGCGGGATCCACAGGCGGGAGCGATCCAACCGCGTGTCACATCCGCCTGGCGCCAGTCCCTCCGCCGGCCACCCCTTGCGCCGCGGGATTCACAGGCGTTAGCGAAACCTCCAGGCGGGAGCGATCCAACCGTGCAGAATCGCTCCCCACTGCCCGTGTCACTCCCGCCCTGCGCTGGTCCCACCGGCAGCCACCCCCCGTGCCGCGGGATTCACAGGCGGGAGCGATCCAACCGCGTGTCACATCCGCCTGGCGCCAGTCCCTCCGCCGGCCACCCCCCGGGCCGCGGGATTCACAGGCGTTAGCGAAACCTCCAGGCGGGAGCGATCCAACCGTGCAGAATCGCTCCCCACTGCCCGTGTCACTCCCGCCCTGCGCTGGTCCCACCGGCAGCCACCCCGGGCCGCGGGATCCACAGGCGGGAGCGATACAACCGCGTGTCATCCGCCTGGCGCCAGTCCTCCGCGGCCACCTTGCGCGGGACAGGCGTTAGCGAAACCTCCAGGCGGGAGCGATCCAACCGTGCAGAATCGCTCCCCACTGCCCGTGTCACTCCCGCCCTGCGCTGGTCCGGCCGACAGCCACCCCCGGGCCGCGGGATCCACAGCCGGGAGCGATCCCGTGCTTCACCCACCCACGACCAGCGCGTACAACTCGCGGCGCGAGACTCCCGCGCCCCGGGCCACCTGCGCGACCGCCTCACTGGTCCGCATCCCGCCGGCCACCAGCGAACGCACATCGTCGACGAGATCCACGGGGTCTGGGGCCGTCTCCGGGGCGCCCGCCACCACGAGGGTGACCTCCCCGAGAAGATCCCCGGCCCGCGGCACGAGTTCTGCCGCCGTGCCCCTCAGCACCTCCTCGTAGGTCTTGGTCAGCTCGCGGCACAACGCGACCTGCCGGTCCTGGCCGAAGAACTCCGCGATGTCCGCCAGGCAGTCCTGGGTGCGTCGGGGACTCTCGAAGAAGACCATCGTCCGCGGTTCGGCGACCAGGGCCCGCAGTCGCTGGCGCCGCTGCCCGGGGCGGCGGGGCAGGAAACCCTCGAAGCAGAACCGGTCGGACGGCAGGCCGCTGAGAACCAAGGCCGTGGTCACCGCGCTCGGCCCGGGCAGGCACGTGACCGGCAACCCCCGAGCAATGCAGGCGCGAACGGCCGCCAACCCCGGGTCGCTGACCGACGGCATGCCCGCATCGGTGACCACCAGGACCCGCAACCCGTCCGCCACCTGCGCAGCGATCATCTCCGCGCGCTGGGATTCCACCGCGTCGTAGTGGGAGATGACCTTGCCGCCGATCCGGATCCCGAGGTCGGCGGCCAGCCTCCGGGCACGACGAGTGTCCTCGGCCGCCACGACGTCGGCGGTGGCCAACGCATCACGCAACCGAGCCGAGGCATCCGCCGGGTCGCCGAGCGGGGTCGCGGCTACGAGCAGGATGCCGTCTCCTCCGGACACCGCACCTCCTTATGCTGGCCCGCGTGAGCCTAACAACCGCGGCGCAACCGACGCAGGCCGCCGTGGCAGCGCCCCAGGCGGGTCCCGCCGGTGGGTGGCGCGGGTGGCTGGGGCCGGTGCTCATGGGTGTCCTGGCGGCGCTGCTGCGACTGCCCAACCTCGGCCGTCCGCACGCGCTGGTCTTCGACGAGACGTACTACGCCAAGGATGCGCTGGCCCTGCTGCTGTTCGGCCACGAGATGGACGCGAAGAAGAACGCCAACGAGACCTTGCTGGGACTGGACGGCAACCTCGATGCGGCCCGGGAGATCTTCAAGGACTCCCCCTCCTACGTGGTGCACCCACCGTTCGGCAAGTGGGTGATCGCCGCCGGCGAGAAGGTGTTCGGGGCCGATCCCTTCGGGTGGCGGATCGCCGTGTGCGTGCTGGGGATCCTCTCGGTGGTCATGCTCGCGCGGATCGTGCGCCGCATGACGGGTTCGAACCTGCTGGGCACGATCGCCGGGTTCCTGCTGGCCATCGACGGCATGGCGATCGTCATGAGCCGGACCGCCCTGCTCGATGGGGTCCTGGCGTTCCTGGTGCTGGCCGCCTTCGGCGCGCTGCTGCTGGACCGCGACCGCACCCGCCGGCTCTGGCCCAAGCACAGCCTGCGGCCGTGGCGCTGGGCAGCCGCAGTGGCGCTGGGTCTGGCCTGCGGGGTCAAGTGGAGCGGCCTGTGGTTCGTGGTGGGCTTCGGTCTGCTCACGGTCTTCTGGGACCTCGGTATGCGACGGGAGCGCGGGGAACCCAACGCCTTCGTCCGCACCCTTCTGCGCGACGCCCTGCCTGCCGCCCTGGTCATCCTGCCGATGGCCTTGCTCGCGTATCTGGCCACCTGGTACGGGTGGTTCACCAGCTCCGGATATCTGCGGACGTGGGCCGCCGACAACGGTGGCTACACCGGCGTGCAGGCCGCGCTGCGCTCCCTGGCGCACTACCACGGGGAGGCCTACAAGTTCCACACCGGACTGACCACGGCGCACTCCTACCAGGCCAACGCCTGGGGCTGGCCGGTGCTGGCACGTCCCACGAGCTTCCACTACGAGTCCGAGGGCCTGGACTGCCGGGCCGACAGTTGTGCGCAGGAGGTCATCGCGCTCGGCAACCCGGTGATCTGGTGGGCTGCGGTGCTGGCGTTGTTCCACCAGGTGTGGCGCTGGGCGGCGGTGCGCGACTGGCGCGCCGGCGCGGTGCTGTGCGGGTTCCTCGCCGGCTGGGCACCGTGGCTGCTGTTCCAGCAACGCACCGTCTTCGCCTTCTACGCGGTCGTCTTCCTGCCCTTCATGATCACCGCACTGACCATGTCGCTGGGCACCATCCTGGGCACGGCATCCGACACCCGGGAGCGCCGCGGCAACGCGGCCATCGCAGTGACCACGCTCCTGCTACTGGCGCTGGTGGCGGCCTGGTGGTTCTACCCGGTCTGGACCGCCGAGGTGATCACGTACCGGGAATGGCAGATGCGGATGTGGCTGCCGACCTGGGTGTGAGCGCCGTGGAGGTCCCGCCCGCGGGTGCGGCGTGCCACATGCGGAAGTCCCCGGCCCGCCTGCGGATGGACCGGGGACTTCTGCGGTGGAGCTGAGGGGATTCGAACCCCTGACCCCCTCGATGCGAACGAGGTGCGCTACCGGACTGCGCTACAGCCCCGCGTGCACTCAGGGTAGCAACTGGCTACTCGTTGACCGCCCGGGCGGTCTGGTACTCGTGCGGGTACGCGTACTCGTCGAGACCGAGGTCGGATTCGGCGTCTTGACCGGCACGCAGCGCAGCGGCCTGCTCCAACATGCGCTCCGCGGTCCAGGGGTCGTCGGAGTCGATCTCGCGCGGCACTGCGGTGGCGCGCGGTGCCCGCATGTACGACGGCTCCGGCGACCTGATGGGCTCCCAGGTCTCGCGCTGTCGGCTCGCCTCGGCCGGCGCGGTCCCGGACTGATCGCGGTGGCGCCGGGACTCGGCGGCCTGCGCCCGGGCACGGGACTGGGCCCTCACCAGGTACAGGTACCCGCCGAGGGCGCCGGTGGCGACGACCGCCAGCGGCAGCGGCGTGACGCCCATCATCGCGCCGGCGACCAGCAGGACGGTGACGACTGCGAGCACCGCGACGATGCGGCGCCGGCGCACGGCCGCGGCGAGGGTGGCCTGCTGGCGCATCTGCTGCACGCGGGCCCGCTGACGGTGACCGTCCTCTGCGGTGCCGACAAACGGGTCTATCCCCAGATCCAGGTGCCGGTCGATGGCGGCGTCGGCAGGCGCGGTGTCCACCCGACTGGCGCGCCGACCCGGCATGGCGGCCACGTCATGCGACCGGTGACGGCGCACGGAGACCGAACGGAGGGAGCGGCGGAAGCGCTGCGTGGTGCGGGCGTCGCGGTACTTGTCCGACGTCCCGAGCCAGCGGGGAAGGAGAACGACCGCCCACATAGCGATGACTGCGGCGTAGAGAAGGCCTGTGAGCACGGGCTTTAGCCTACGGTCCGGCCACCACCGGATCCCGGATTTGACCGGCGTGTTCGGGGGTTGATGCCCTTCGGTTCGCCGTACAGGCGCGCGAATCGGTCGGCCAGTGGTTCGTTGACCTCCTCCACGGTCAGCGCGTACGAGACGTGGTCGCGCCAGTCGCCGTCGATGTGCAGGTAGCGCTCGCGCAGGCCTTCGTAGCGGAATCCGACCTTCTCCTCGACCCGGATACTGGGACCGTTCTCGGGGCGGATGTTGATCTCGATGCGGTGCAGGCCACTGGCGAAGCAGTGGTCGGTGGTCATGGCCACGGCCATCGGCATGACACCACTGCCGGCGGCCGCCCGGTCAATCCAGTAACCGATGTGCCCGCCGCGCAGAGAGCCGAAGTGGATACTGCCGACGGTGACCTGCCCGCAGAACGCCCCGTCCACATCCAGCGCGAACGGCATCGTGGTCCCCGCCCGGGCCGACGTGCGCAGAGCGCGGACCATCCCGCGGAAAGTGGTTGCGGCGTCGGATGCTCCGGGAGGCAACGTGGCATCCCACGGTCGTAGCCAGTCGACGTTGCGGGCCCGCACTGCCTGCCATGCCTGCCGGTCGTGGTTGTTGATGGGCCGCAGGCGCACGTGTCCGCGTTCCAGCGTCGCCAGCCACAGGCGGCTCATCCGTGCTCCAACCTCATCGCCATCACAGTCTCGCCCTTGTGCAGATCCACGTGCGGTGGCGCAACCACCGCCAGGGCGTTGGCCCTGGTCAACGCCCGCACCCCCTCGCCGACCGGGGCCGCCGTGCCGTCCACGACGGCCACCGGCACCAGTGTGGTCACGTCCGGCTCACCGCTGACCGCCTCGGTCAGTTCGACCGGTTCCCGGGCCGGGAAGACCTCCGCATGCCCCATGAGGCGCCGGATGACCGGCCGGACGAACAACTCGAAGCCGACGAACGCCGCCGTGGGTTCGCCGGGCAGCGCGATCAGTGGCACGTTGGACGATCCCAGCGAGCCGGTGCCCTGCACCCGCCCCGGCGACATCGCCACGAATGCGAAGTCGACGGTGCCCATCGTGGCCAGTACCGGCCGCAGGACGTCGTCGGGCTCGGTGCCGATCCCGCCGGTGGTCACCACCATGTCGGCGCGGCCCAGTTGATCGTCGAGGATCTTGCGCAACCGCACCGGGTCATCTGCGACCGGGCCCACCCGGTAGGACAGCGCTCCGGCCTCGACCACCGCACAGGCCATCGACACCCCGTTGACGTCGGGTTTGGCGCGCGGGTCCGCGGGCATCAGGCGCACCCGACCGGTGTCGTACAACTCCGAGCCGGTCGTCAGCACAGCGATCCGGGGGCGCGGATAGGCGGGAACCTTGCCAATCCCGATCGCGGCGAGCAGTGCGACCTCCCGTGAGCCCAGCACCTGCCCCACGGACAGCAGCGTGGTGCCGCGCTTGACCTGGCTGCCGGCCAGCGCCACGTTCTCCGCCCGGACCACGGCGCGCCCCACCCGCACGATCGGCGCCCCACGATCCGTGTACTCGGCGGGGACGACGCAGTCAGAACCGTAGGGCAGCGGCGAGCCGACCCCCACCGGCACCAGGCAGCCGGGGGCCAAGGGGGCGCCCACCGGCAATTCCCGCAGCGCCAGCACCGCCTGCGGTGACGCCATGGCGATGTCCCCGGAACGCGCCGCGTACCCGACCACCGCACTGGTGTGGAACGCCGGCACGTCCGTCGGTGCGGCCACGTCCGCAGCCAGCACACAGCCATTGGCATCCAGCAATGGCAGAGCCAGTGGCTCCAGGGGCCTGACCCGGCCCATCACCATCTGCAGATGCTCGGCAAGGCTGCGCATCAGTCCTCCGCGAACTCCTTGGACGCCACGAACTCGCGCAGCCAGGCACGGAAGTCGGGGCCAAGGTCTTCACGGGCACTGGCAAGCCGCACAGTGGCCTGCAAGTAGGACTGCTTGTCGCCAGTGTCGTAGCGGCGACCTTTGAAGACGACGCCGTGGACCCCGCCGCCGTCAGCCGGGTCCATGCCGGCCAGGGTCTTCAGCGCGTCGGTGAGCTGGATCTCGTCGCCGCGGCCCGGCGGGGTCGTGCGCAGGACGTCGAACACCGCCGGATCGAGCACGTACCGGCCGATCACCGCGAGGTTGGACGGTGCCGCGGCGGTGTCGGGCTTCTCGACCAGGTCGGTGATCCGCACCGCGGCCGACCTTGGTACCGGCCTGACTGCCGCGCATCCGTAGAGGTGGATCTGGGACTCGTGCACCTCCATCAGGCACAGCACGCTGCCCCCGAGCTCCTCGCGGACCTTGAGCATCTCTGCCAACACGTAGTTGCGCGTGTCGATCAAGTCGTCGCCGAGCAGGACCGCGAAGGGCTCGTCACCGACATGCATGTCCGCGCACAGCACGGCATGCCCGAGGCCGCGCGGCTCGCCCTGCCGCGTGTAGTGCACCTGCGCGAGTTCGGCCGCCTCCATCACGGTGGCCAGGCGGTCGTGATCGTTCTTCGTGGACAGGGTGCGTTCCAGCATCGGGGCCCGATCGAAATGATCCTCCAGGGTCGACTTGTTGCGTCCCGTGATGATCAGCACATCGTCCAGCCCGGCCTCCACAGCCTCCTCCACCACGTACTGGATGGCGGGCCGGTCGACCACGGGCAGCATCTCTTTGGGGGTGGCTTTCGTGGCTGGGAGGAACCGCGTCCCCAGCCCTGCCGCCGGCACCACCGCCTTCGTCACACGATCTCTCGACATGCCACGACCCTAGTGCGAAAGGCGTGCGTCAGGAGTCATCGGCGTTGCGCAGCGTAGTCACCGCCCGGAGGCCGCGCGACCAGATGGTGGCGTCCTGCAGTTGGTGCTGGTCACTTCGCAGAAGCGGACGCGCGGACAGCCTCAGGCGTCCCGGCGACGAAGGAGCACGAACCCGAGCACCAGCAGAGCCACCATCCACGCCCCCCAGACGCCCACCGAAAGGGCCACGTCCTCGCCGCTGAACCACGTCTGCATGGACCACAGCGGAAGCACCTGCGGCAGCCATTCAACCCGCCCGCCGAGGATCGCTATCAGCGCCGTCTCCACCAAAGACAGCAGCAACGGCCCGATGATCCCCAGGGGGTGGTTGCGGGTGATCAAAGTCAGGCAGAAGGCCAAGACCGCGTAGGTGAGGACAAAGACCGGCATCTGCCAAAGGGCGTCGGGCCACGTGATCGCCGGGTCCCCGAGAGCAGCGGTGTCCGTGGAGCCCAGAGCCACGAGCAAGCCGTACGAGGCGGCCACCGCAACGGCGAGCACCAGCAGGGGGATGAACAGCGTCGTGAGCAACTTCGCGAAGAAGACCCCCGTGCGCCGGGGGAATGCCGTGAGGGTCAACCGGATCGTGCCATACCGGTACTCATGACCGAAAGCCATCGCACCGAGGCTGGCCACCAGGACCATCACGATGGGGTTGCCGAGCACCGACTGCGACACCACCTCGGCCGCCGGCACCTTCACCGGGTTCCCGTCGGCGTCGGTCCCGGCGATGCTGATCAGGTAGGAGAACCCCACGACGGACAGGATCACGAACAGCGAGGTGATCCACGTCGTGCGGATGCTGCGGGCACGACGCCATTCGTACGTCAACAGATCCATCAGGCCATCCCTCCGATCTGGAACTCCTGGCCCGACTCCGTGAGTTCGAGGAAGGCTTGCTCCAGGCTCGCGGTGCGCTTGGTGAGGTCGGCCACGGGGACCTGGTGCCGGAAGGCGATGTCGCCGATCTGGTCGGTCGACAGGCCCGTGACGGCCACGCCGTCGGGCGGTTCTGGTCGGGGCTGCAGACCGGGCACCTCCTCGGCCAGTGCCCCGACCATCTCATCGATGCGCGGAGAGCGGATCAGCACGTCGTTGCTGGTCGATCGGTTGACGAAGTCGCCGACCGATTCGTCGGCCAGCAGTCGTCCTTTGGCGATGACCACGACGTGGTCGGCCATGATCTCCATCTCGCTGAGCAAGTGGCTGGACACGAGGACGCTGCGGCCCTGCGACGCGTAATGCTTGAGGTAGTCGCGCAGCCAGTGGATCGACTGCGGGTCCAGCCCGTTGGCCGGCTCGTCGAGCAGGAGTACCTGCGGTTCGGCCAGGATCGCCGAGGCCAGACCCAGCCTCTGGCCCATTCCCAGCGAGAAGCCCTTGGGGCGCTTCTTGGCCACGGACTCGAGGCCCATCAGTGCGATGACCTCGTCGACGCGTTTGCGGCGGGTGCGACTGGCCGCGGCCAGCATCCGCAGGTGTGCTCGCGCCGAGCGGTTGGGGTGGAAGAACTTGGCGTCGAGGTGCGCACCGACCACCTTGGGTGCGTGCCTGTGCAGGTCCAGGGGTTTGCCGTCCCACAGCGTGACGCCGCGACCGTGATCCAGGCCGAGCATGAGTCGCAGGGTGGTGGACTTGCCCGAACCGTTGGGGCCCAGGAAGCCGGTGACCTGCCCTGGCCGGACCTGGAAACTCAGGTCGTCCACCGCGACCGTGCTCCCGTAGGTCTTGTGCAGATTGGACGCCGTGACGATCACGCAGCACCCCTCCCGGTCGGCGTGGACTGACGCGCTCGACGCTATCGGACACCTTCCGGAGGACTCGACGGCGAGGCCGGTGGGCGCCCCTCGTGGTGCCTGGCCAGTGGGTTCTTGCGAAGATGGTCGTGAGACGCGAAACCCCCGGAAGGTATGCATGCCCACCTACGTGTACAAATGCCGGGACTGCGAGCACCGGTTCGAAGAAGCCCATGGCTTCCACGACGATCCAGTTCAGATCTGCCCCGAATGCGGTGGACAGGTCCAGCGAGTGATCGGCAACGTCGGCGTGACGTTCAAGGGGTCGGGGTTCTACCGCACGGACTCCCGCACCGCGAAGAGTCCCTCGACGAGCGCGAAGCCTGCGGAGAAGAAGAGCACCACGGACTCGACCAAGAGCACCACGAAGGCAGCCGGGTCGACCGGCGGCGGGTCATCCACAGCATCCTGACCTGTGGATGGCGGCGGCGGGATGTCCGGTCCCGCTCCTAGGGTCGGCGCATGGTCATCTCCTCTTGGCGCCTGCAGCGCCGCTGGCGTCGTCTGCAGCGGCCGGTGGCAACGATCCTCATCGCCCTCGGTGGGGTGCTGCTGTGGGCTCGCAGCAACACCCCACCTGCGACCACGCCCACCGTGGTTGCGGTGGCGGATGTCGCGGCAGGTGAGATCGTCGAGGCCGCGGACGTGACCGTGGTCGCCTGGCCGGCAGACTCCCACCCACCGCCGGCGGCCACCAGCGTGGAGCCCATCGTGGGCCGGCGGGCGACAGCCGCCATCCGTGCCGGGGAACCCTTGACCGATCAGCGCGTCGTCGGCCCGTCCCTACTGGCCCGGGCCGGACCCGACGCGGTGGCCGTGGCCCTGCCGCCGGATCCGTTGTCCGGGTCGGGGCTGGTCCGAGCCGGGGACCGGGTGAATCTCATCGGTCGCACACAGTCCGGCACCACCCGGACCCTGGCGACGGCGGCGCCGGTGCTGACGGTCGCTGACCAGTCCGGAGCCGTCGTGGCGGTACCGGCAGCAGCGGTCGCGGACATCGTGGAGGCGGCCGCGACGGACACGATCGCGATGGTCCTGGCGCAGGCGTAGGGTATGGCTCGTGCCCGAAACCCACAAGCTGCTCCTCGAGCAGATCCAGCACGAGTTCACCGCGTCCCAGCAGTACACCGCGTTCGCAGTGTGGTTCGACCAGCAGGCACTGCCGCGCATGGCGCACCACTTCTACGCGCAGGCACTGGAAGAACGCAACCACGCCATGATGATCGTGCAGTACCTCATGGATCGGGGGATCGACGTGACGATCCCCGCTGTCCCCCAGGTCGCCGCGGTACCGGGCTCGGTGACCGGGATCCTGGCCGCCTCCGTGGAACAGGAGCAGGCCGTCACGAGGCAGTTCGAGCAGATCATGTCCGCGGCCCGTGAAGAGGGGAACTTCCTCGGCGAGCAGTTCACGCACTGGTTCCTCAAGGAGCAGATAGAAGAGGTCTCGGGCATGTCAACCCTGCTGCAGGTGGCTCAGCGCTGCGGGGACAACCTCATGCTCCTCGAGGACTACCTGGCCCGGGAGACCTCCGGTCCGCAGGCCGATCCGACCGCCCCGAGCGCAGCGGGCGGCGCCGTCGGCTTCACTGCCTGACTGTCCTCACTCGCGATCGTGGTGGGGCGGGCGTTCGGCGAGCAGATCCCGATCGGTCGACTCATGGCCACCGGCCTCATCCTGGGTAACCGACGGGTCGAGCTCCACGTCGAGATTCAGTTTGCGTCCCACCCTTCCAGCCTACGTCGGCGGCCGGGTTAACCTCGAAGGGATGCGTCGCACCTTCGTCACCCTGTGCCTGTCCCTCGCCCTGACCGGCGGCGGCGCTGCCGCGTGGGCGGAGGACACCCCGACACCGACCCCCACTCCCACCGACACGGTCACACCGACCCCCACCCCGACCCCCACGCCCACCATCACGCCCGCACCCGGACTCCCCAAACGACTGGTCCTCGGGCAGTCGCGCAAGGGTCGCCCGATCGTGGCCACCCGGCAGGGCGAGCCCGATGCCGACAGGGTGCTGCTGGTGCTGGGACAGATGCATGGCGACGAGCCCTACGGCCGGTACGTGGTGGACCGGTTGCGCAAACTCACCCCCCGCAAAGGCACTGCGATCTGGACGATCCGCACCATCAACCCCGACGGCGCTGCGATGCGCACCCGCCGCAACGCCAACCGCGTGGACCTCAACCGCAACTTCCCCGGGAACTGGCAGAAGGGTTCGCCCGGTTCCCTGTACTACTCCGGCCCGCGGCCGGCCAGCGAACCGGAGACGAAAGCGCTGATGACCGGCGTCGAGCAGATCCGTCCCGACGCTGTGGTGAGCTACCATCAGCACCTCAACGTGATCGACCGCGGGACGCACAAGAAGGTGCGCAAATGGGTGCGCCGGCTCAGCGACGACCTGCGCCTGCCGGTGAGCCGGGTCAGTTGTGTCACCAAGTGCGCAGGGACCATGACCGGGTGGTTCAACACCACCTACAAGGGCTGGGCGGTGACGGTGGAACTTCCCCGCCGGATTCCCGCGGCCCGTCAGCGATCCATGGCGCGCGCCATGGTCAACCTCGTGCCGGATCTGAAACCCACTCAGAAGCGTCCCTGACCACCGAACATGACGAAGCCCCCGGTGGATCACCGGGGCTTCGGTCGACGATCAGGCTTCGGACTTCACAGCAGTGGGGTCGTAGCCGTAGTAGGCGGTACGGGCGTCGCGGCGCTCCTGTGCCTCGACCTCCGCCTTCTGCTGCTCCTCGGCGTCGATCTCGAGGTCGTTGACGTCGAAGCGGGGGTTGTTCTCCCACATCCACTTCTCGACCTCGGGACCGGACTCGAACGAGGTGATCAGGCAGTAGCGCGGCTCGTCGCCGTTGTGCCACACCGAGTGCCACAGGCGCTCGGAGTCCACCATCAACTGGGCGCCGGCCGGCAACTTGATGCGCACCTCGGACTCGGGGTCGTTGATGTCCTCACGCAGGATCATGTAGGTGTCCTGGTCGTCGGTGAGGTTCATGAAGCACCGGATGACCCAACCCTCGCCGTCAGGGGTTCAGGCGGTTGTTGTCGTCCTGGTGGGAGTTGTACAGCGCATCGGCATAGGTGTTGGGCTGCAGTTCGATGATGCGGCAGCGACCGACGTTCGCTCCGACCTCCAGCGCACGCTTGACCAGCGTGGGGGCCTTCTCGACCTGGCTGTCGATCCAGACGCCGTCCTTGTCGGCCTTCGGCGGGTCGAAGTGCCAGAAACCGTTGCACTCGATCTCGCCGTACGCGCTGGCCAGCGGAGCGAACCGGGTGTCACCGCCCGACTTCCAGTCCACGTACTCGAGGGACATCCACTCCTTGGGATCGATCGGATCGCCGTATGCGTCGAGCACGGCGTACCCGGTCTCCTCGAGCATGGGAAGTTTGTAATGGGCCATGGAACCTCCAGACGTTCTCTCGCCACCGGGCAACAGTGGCTCAAACCATCATCCCCCATCAGTGTCCAATACACGCGTGTCCTACGTCACATGTCGCCGCTCGCCGGGAGGCCTCTTCGACGGTTGCGCGGACACGTCCGCCTCCCCGGCGGCATAGTGGACAATGCCCGTACCGGAGGTGATCATGCCGCTGTCAGCCGTTCCCGAGGTCCAGGTCGTGACGGTCCACGGCCACCGACGGGCCTTCGTCAAGGTGGGTCGCGGACCGGCACTGCTCCTCCTGCACGGCATCGGCTGCGATCACCGCACCTGGCTTCCCGTCCTGCGTCCGTTGAGCCGGCACTTCACGGTGATCGCCCCCGACCTGCTCGGCCACGGGCAGTCCGACTCCCCCCGGGCCGACTACAGCATCGGCGGGTACGCCAACGGCATGCGCGACCTGATGGCGCTCAACGGGATCACTTCGGCCACCGTCGTGGGCCACAGCCTCGGCGGCGGCATCGCGATGCAGTTCGCCTACCAGTTCCCGCAGAGCACCCAGCGCCTAGTGCTGGTCGGCTCCGGCGGGCTCGGCCGCAGCGTCAACCCCCTGCTGCGCGCGATCACCATGCCGGGCGGCAGCACGGCCCTCAAGGCCGTGGCCGTCGCCCCGGTCCGCCGCCCCACGGTGGCCGCCATGCGTGGGCTGCACCGACTGGCCCTGCCCGGCACCGTCGACTTCGGGGGCATGGCCGAGGTGTACGAGGCCCTGGGCGACCCGGGGCGACGTCGCGCATTCCACCACGTCCTGAGTGCGGCGGTGGACTGGCGCGGACAGGTCATCACGATGCTCGACCGGGCGTACCTGGCCGAGTCGATGCCGAGCCTGGTGGTGTGGGGGGAGCAGGACAGCGTCATCCCGGTAAAGCACGCCTATGCCGCGCACGCGGTGCTGCCCGGTTCGCAGTTGGAGATCATCCCGCACGCCGGGCACTTCCCGCACGAGGACGACCCGGAGCACTTCGCCTCGGCCCTGATCGACTTCATCCTGGACACCAAGCCGGCCAAGTACGACGGGCGCGCGTGGGTGCGGGCCCTGGCCGAGGGGCCCCGTCCGCGGCGATTCTGGGCGCGCCGCCCCCAGCTGGTCACGGACGAAGTCGAACCCGACGCCCAGTGACCAGCGGAGTGAGGGAACGAGCGTGACGCCCGGCTCCCTAGACTGAACCCGTCGCCCCCGTAGCTCAGGGGATAGAGCAGCGGTTTCCTAAACCGTTGGTCGCAGGTTCGATTCCTGCCGGGGGCACCAGGCGCAGTCCTCCCACGGACGCCCGCCCGCGAGCTTGACCACCAAACGATTCCCGGCCCCGGTCCCCCCTGCAGTGGGCCGGCGATAGGCTCCCCGGATCTACAATGGAAGTGACGGAGGTCACACTTCCGCCGGACTCCAGAAGGGGGTTGAGTCCCATGGCGAAACTGACGCGCAGCGTCACAATCAACGCCCCGGTCGAGGACGCGTTCGACCACGCACTGAATCTGGGCACGTTCTGGACATGCTCACCCGAAGTAGCGGTCAGGGATGTGGAGTTGACCCCTGACGGCGTCGGAACCCACGCAACCATCTGGACCCACGGCTTGGGGGTCCACTTCCAGGGGCACATGGAGTACACCGAGGTGACCCGCCCCGAGCGGATCGTCGCTCAGGTGGTCTTCGGTCCGGAGAAACCGGTCTGGGTCTTCTCCTTCGAACCGGACGACGGTGGCACGAAGCTGACCGGCGAGGGCGAGTGGCATGTGAGCGCACCGGCCGTCGGGAAGGCCCTGGAGGAGTGGATGGCGAAGAGCCACACCGGCTTCCTCGAGACCCTGCTCGACAACTTCAAGGCGCAGGTGGAGGCAGCCGCCTGAGTCAGCACTCAGGCTGCGTGCGCGCCGGGCCCCGAAACCACTTGAGGCGTGCCATCGGCCCACACCACCAGGCCGGTCCGCCGTGGGCGGGTAGTCAGCCAAGCCGCGGCCCGCTGGCCGAGCGCGTAGGCTGCAGTGGCGTCGATGTCTGCCCACGTGAGTGAAGGCCCGACCACGGTGACGCTGGCCACCCCCTGCGGGAGGCTGCCGTCGCGGGCGTCCACGACATGCTCGCCGCGGTGGGCGGTCCCGCTGGTGGCGACCGCGCCCTGCCGCACCGACACCGTGGCCACCAGTCGCCCGGGGTCGCGGGGATTCTCGATCCCCACTTTCCAGGGCACGTCGTGGGCATGACACACCATGTCCCCGCCGGCGGACAGGCAGAAGTCGGTGTCGGGCAGATCGCGCAGGTACTCTGCGGCCTGCTCCACGGCCCACCCCTTGACCACGCCGGAGGGGTCCAGCCCTGGCCGCCAGATGGAGAACGCGCCACCCGAGGCGATGCTGGCCGCGTGGCCGAGGGCGAGCACCTCGGCGACCTCCGGCGGGCACTGCGCGAGTGTCACCTCCCCGCGGTCGAGGCGACTGATGAAGGACTCCTCTCGATACGTGCTGAAGACCTCGTCGGCCCGGCGCAGGCTGTCCATGGCCCGCTGCCACGCCCGCTCATCGTCGGCGTGCCGACCACGCATGGCCAGGCTGATCGGCATGCCCATGACGTGGGCGACGTAGCGCTTCACAGCCCCACCTCGTCCAACGCGGCCTGCAGGGACTGGAGGTATCCGCTGCTGGTCACTGTGGCCCCACTGACCATGTCGATGTCTGCGTTCTGCGCCTCCAGGGTCTGGTCCACCAGGATCGGCAACGCGTAGTCGTTGATCTGCTGGTCCTTGGGGTTGTTGTAGGGGTACTGCAGCACCTGCACGTCGCTGATCTGCGAGCCGCTCACCGTGATCTGCACCTGCACCGGCCCCCACTGGGTCTGTACCGCGGGCCCGGTCACGGTGCGGGATTCGGGGGTCGCGGCGGCGTCGGCACCCGAGGCGACGACCGTCCAGGTGATCGCCCCCATCGTCGAGGTGTGGTAGCCGAAGAGCAGCACGACCACGGTCAGGGTGGTCAGTATTGCGAAGACGATGCGCTTCATGGATCACCATCCGAAGTTCTCGATGTGGAACTGATCGCCTGGCAGCCCCGCCGCCAGCGCCGCCCGGCGGACTGACTGCGTCCATGCCTCGGGGCCGCAGACGAAGACGTCCCGCTCTGCGAGGTCGGGTACGAGGTGCTGCAGTGCCGCGACATCGTCGAGGGCCCCGACGAAGGCGCTGAGCCACGAATCGGGGCTGCGCCGCGACCCGGGAAGGTACGTCACGGCGAGTCCGCGCTCCTGGGCGAGCACTGTGAACTCCTGCTGGAAGACCGGGTGCGCGGTGAACCGGTGGAGCAGAACGGCCTCACCCGGGCCGTAGTCGAGACCCTCAGCAAGGGCTCGCATGGGTGCGATACCGATGCCGGCACCGATCAGGGCCACTTTGCGCCGCGTCCGCGCGCGGCTCGACAGCCGCCCGTACGGCCCTTCGAGCGCCACCCGGGTACCCGGCTGCAGCGACGTGGTGCGCGAACTGTTGTCCCCGAGCGCTTTGACCGAGATGCGCAGGCTGCGACCGTCCGGGGCAGCGGACAGGGAATACGGGTTGCCGCGCGTCCAGCCGTCGCGGCCGAGGAACCGCCAGATGAAGAACTGGCCGGCGTCGGCGGGCAGGTGCGCCATCCGCCTTCCGGTCACGTAGACCGAGGCCACGCCGTCACCCTCGGGAACCACCGATGTCACGCGCAGCCGGTGGCGCACCGTGCGCACCACTGGCAATACCAGGCGGAACGCCAGCACGCTGCCCGCAGCCACTACCCACAACGACCACCAGTAGATCGTCGCCAGCGTCGAGTCGAGGAACTGCTGGCCCGTCCATAGTTGATGCGGAAGCGCCAGCCCGGCGCCCAAGTAGGCGTACAGGTGCAGAAGGTGCCACGACTCGTACCGCAAGCGGCGACGGGCCGCCCTCAGGCTCGTGACCGCCACCATGGCCAAACTCGATGCCCCCGCCACCGCCAGCAGCATCCCGGGGAAGGTGGTGCGTGAGATCCCAGAAGGTGCCCGGGATCGCCGCCACCGCGCCGCCCGCGTACCCCCACGTGTTCAGCACGATGTGCGCGAGCATCAGGGAAAGGGAGGTGAAGCCGATGACCCGGTGCTGGCGCAGGATGCGGTCCTGACCGAAGGCGCGCTCCAGCACCGGGTTGCGTGCGATGAGCAGGACCTGCACGAGCAGCAGATCGGACGCGACCAGGCCGGTGATCCGGCCCAGGGAGTTCAGCGCCGAATCCCACGCGGCGAGGTCCTGGACACCGCCGCCGGCGACCCACATGAAGGTGACCAGGAGCAGGCTTGCCCACAGCAGCATCACCGCGGCCATCCGCACGCGGGCGTCGAACCGGGCAGGTGGCCGAGCCGCGATGGGCTCCGTCTCGCGCTGCACCATCAGGGTCATCGGAAGCCTTCGTCGTGATCGTCGTCGAAACCGTCGTGCTGGCGGTCTGCAAACCCCGGTGCGCCGTAGGGTGTCGTCGACTGCGGACCGGGCGCCTGCTGCTGCACCGTCGACACGGGCTGCTCGGCCGTCTTGCTGCTCGCGACCGCATAGCCTGCACCCGCACCGATCAAGCCGCTGAGCACCGCTGCCGCCGTGACTGCCATGCCGGTCGGCACCCGCCGCAGGTTCTGCGGCGGCACCGGCGCAACTGCGCCCAACACGTGCGTGGGCTGCTCATCGGACCCGGGTTCCCACCTGGACCCACTGCGCCTGGAGTCGTCTGACGAGGTGTTCATGCCAGCCATGGTCGGGCGCTCACACTGGATGCGTTCGTGAGCACGGTGTGAAGCGGGTAAGAATCCGCGCCGGGCGATCAGGCGCACGCGCACGTCTCCGGGACAGACACCCCCGTCGTCGACCGCCACCGGGCAGCCGGAGAACCGGAAGCCCTCGTCATCCGGCGGTCGGCCACGCGAGACTGGGCCTCATGAAAGCGGTCCTGGCCCTGTTCGTGGGCTTCTGGGTGCTCATATTCGTCGCCGGCACGGCCAACCCTGGGTACCAGCACTACCGCTACCACGTGAGCCTGCTGGCCGCGGACGGCAGCAGGCTGGTCTGGGTGACGACTCTGGCGATCACTCTCACCGCACTGGCCCAATGGGTCGGTGCGTGGGCCTTCTGGGACGTCAACCGCGCAGTCGGCTGGTTGTTGATCGTGGCAGGCACCGCACTCGGGGCGGTGGCCGTGTTCCGCGTGCCCTGCCCCCGTCGCGCACGATTCTGCACGTACACCGTCGAGCACACTCCTGCCGAATCGATCCACAACAGCGGCGTGATCGGCTATGCCCTGGCCACGATGACCGCCATGGTCATACTGGGCGTCATCGCCATCACCCGCGGTCACCACAGCCTCGTGGGTGTCCCGGGATTGATCGCCGCCGTCGTGTTCGCCATGGGTTTCAGCGGAATCCTGCTGTTCCCCGAAGGTCTGGCGCAGCGCACATGGATCGTGGTGGGGCAGGCCTGGCTGGTCGCAGCCGTGTTCGAGGCGCAGAGGCACCGCAGTCGATTGGGTGGCCGTGCCCGCCAGGCGGTGACCGAATGACTGAAGCCATCCTCATGCCGCAGTGGCTCGATCCACCCGCGGTGCCGGCAGTGCGCTACCACTGGTGGGACCACGGCCGCCCGGAACCCACCGCCGAGGTGCTCGACCAGATCACCGTGTACGTCCCGCCGTACATGCCGGTCGATGAGGACGTTACGTTGACCCGGCGGATGCCGTGCTTGAAGGTCGTACAGGCGCTGATGGCCGGAATCGACGGCATCCGGCCGCATGTGCCCGACGGCGTCCCCGTCCTGCGGGCAGTCGGGGTGCACGACGCCAGCACGGCCGAACTCGCGGTGGGGCTGGCGATCGCCGCGCAGCGTGGCATCGATACCGCTGCCCGCGACATGCCACAGGGGTTCTGGCGGCACGCGCGACGCCCGGCACTGGCCGATTCCCGTGTGGGCATCGTGGGCTGGGGCGGCGTGGGCAGAGCCATCGGCGCCCGGCTGGCCGCCTTCGAGACCGACGTCGTGGCCTTCTCCGCGACCGGCCGGGACTGCCTGCCGGTCACTGCCTTCGATGAGTTGATCGGAGGTTTCGACATCGTCATCCTGGCCCTGCCGCTGTCCGATGAAGGGCCGTTCATGACCGCGCAGCGACTGGCCGCCATGCGCGACGGTGCACTGCTCGTGAACGTCGGGCGCGGCAGGCTGGTCGACAGCGACGCCCTGCTCGCCGAGGTGGAGTCGGGGCGACTGCGGGCGGCGCTGGACGTGACCGACCCCGAGCCGCTGCCCGCCGACCACCGGTTGTGGCGGGCACCCGGCGTGCTCATCACCCCGCACCTGGGCGGGGACAGTGAGGCGTTCGTGCCGCGAGCGAGGGCCATGATCGCCCGGCAGATGGCGCACCTTTCGGCGACTGGCTCCTTGCGCGTGGCGGGCGGTTCGCCGTAGCGTGTCCACCTCCCGGAAGGAGCCACCCATGTCCGATACTCGTCGCCGCTACCTCGCCCCTATCGCCACCATCGCCTTCGCCGGTTCCGCCGGAGCGGCCACCGCCGCCAAATTCATCACCGGCAAGGACATCAAGGACGGCAGCATCACTGCCAAGGACTTGAAGAATCAGACGTGAACAAGAAGATCAAGGACGCCACCATCACTGGCACGAAGATCAAGGACGGCTCTCTGTCACCATCCGACTTCTCGGGCTCGGTCGTCGGCCCACAGGGGCCACAAGGCCCGCAGGGGCTGCAAGGGCCGCCAGGTGCGCCAGGAGTCTCCGGTTACGAGTTGGCCTCCGAGACCTACCAGAACGTCTCCGCGGTCAACAGCGGTGGTCACCGTGGCCTCAGCGACGTGAAGACCGTGCTCTGCCCCACCGGCAAGACCGTTGTGACCGGTGGCTTCGACTTGGGCACCGACGACACCCAGAACGGCGTGCAGCGGTTCGTGCAGATCAGTTCCTCACAGCCGAACGCGAATGCCACGGGCTGGTCGGTGCAGCTGTTCAACAACTCCAACAGCGTCGACGTCAGCATCGACCTGAAAGTGACGGCCGTCTGCATGAAGACCCCGGCCTGATCACCCGGGCGCGACCCAGAACTTGCGCAGCGGTTCACTGACATGCCACACGGTGCGGGCTCCGGCGGCGAGTTCGACCACATCACCGGGGCCGATGTCGAGCGCTTCCTGCTCAGCGATCTCGATGTTGGCGGCGTCCGTGGAAACCCCGCTCGGCGATGGGCGCTTCCAAACGGCGTGGCTTCGCCCGCAGGGACCTGCTCCGGCGGCACGGGGGCGTGGGCGCGGCGGCCGGTGGAAGAGGACACGGAAAGGGACGACAGCGAGGCCTTCACCTGTAGTTTGTTGCCTGAATTTCACTTGACATATCCGGGTCCGCCCGCAAGGATAGGAGCGTGAGGGGAGTACCCCATCCACCCGTTGAGCGTCAGTACGGCGGCCACCCGGCCGCCCGGCGACGGGGGCCCTGCGGGCCGGGAGAGACCTCTGGAACCAGGAGTCTGCCGTGAGCACCGTACTTCCCACCCCCCGCCCTACTCTCGCCCGCCCGGACGCCAGCGACCTCGCCGCCCTCATGAGGGTGCGCGGGCTGTGCATCTCGATCCTCATGAACACCACCCCCGGGCCCCGCATGTCCGAAAGTGACCGGCAGCGGTTGTCGGCGCACGCTCGCGACGTTGTGCGCCGGCTGGAACTCGAGCCGGATCCTGGGCAGGCCGCCGTGCTCGAGTCCCGCCTGCGCAGGGCTTTGGAGCAGGTCGCACTCGCGCCAACCGACACCGCGCTGGCGCTGTTCGTCTCGGATGCGACCATCCGCCTGATCCATCTGCCCGTCACCGTGGAGGACCGCGTCATCATCGATCCGACGTTCGCCACCCGCGACGTCCTGCGCGCTGTCCAAGCCAACCCGAGGTTCCTCCTGCTGCACATGGACCACCGGTCCGCCAGCCTCTACCGGTACAACCAGAAGTACCTCGAGCCGCAGCTGTCCCCAGACTTCCCCGCACTGCGCGAGGGCCGGGTCCGAACCGGCCAGGACGTGGAACGGCGGCGCGGGTTCCTGCGCGAGGTCGATGCAGGACTCAGCCGACACCTGGCAGAGGCGAAGCTGCCGGTGGTCCTCGTCGGCGGTGAACGGATCCTCGGGGAGTACCTACGGGTCACCGGCAACGGAGCCGCGATCGCGGGCCTCGCCCGCGGGATCCGCAACCGGCCGCGCCTGAGCGAGCTGGAGGACATCGGGCGCTTGGTCATGGAGGACCACGTCGCCGACCTGGGGGCCGCGGCACACGACACGTTCCACGCCCGGCTGCGCACCCGCCGGGCGGTGACGGGGCTGCTCGGGTGTTGGCATGCCGCGAGCACCGGAACGCCCGAACTGCTTGTGGTCGAGCAGCACTTCGCGATGCCCGCCCGCATGGTCGCCGGCGGCCGCTACCTTGAACCGAGCGACGACGGCGAGCACCCCGACGTGATCGACGACGCGGTCGACGACCTCATCGAGAGGGTCCTGCAAAGAGGTGGCTTCGTCTCCGTGGTGCCGGACGGCACGCTCCGCGACCATGGCCGGGTGGCCCTGACCTTGGCGCAGGGACACAGAATGAACCCATGAACCTGTTGCCAGAACCGCCTGAGACCCTGCTGCCCGAGGACCCCGCGGCCCCGGCCGTGGCCACCGGCACCGACCCTGAGCAGACCGCCGCCCGCTTCCCCGCCTCCAGCCTTGCGTGGGCCTCGCTGGCCCGGCGCGCACGCGAGCAGGGACGCACCATCGAGTCGTACGCCTTCGCCCGCGTCGGGTACCACCGCGGGCTGGATTCTCTGCGGCGCAGCGGCTGGAAGGGACATGGACCGATCCCCTGGTCCCATGAGCCCAACCGCGGCTTCCTGGAGTGCCTCTATGAACTGTCCCTGGCGGCGCAGGCCATCGGGGAGACCGACGAGGCCGACCGCACCCGGAAGTTCCTGTTCGACAGTTCCCGGGAGGCCGCCGACGTCCTGGGAGTGTGACCGGTCGAGCACGGCTCAGCGCGTGGGGGACGTCCAGGCCGCCTTCAGCAACGGCACCTGCACCGGCATCCGCGCCCACACCGCCGCCTTCTGCCAGGCCGGGCGCCTGCTCCGCTGCACGTCGAGAGCCATCTTCAGGTTGCCGACCCAGATCCCGGCGAGGGTGGCGGTCGTCACTGCGGGCGCCCACCGCTGCCGCGTGGTCAGCCCCGCCGCGCAGACCAACTCCAGCACGCCGCTGCCGTACACCCATGGTCGCGGGGCTCCCAGTTGCTGCGGCACGAGCGGTTCGAACACCTGCGGGCGGACCATATGGACGACACCACTGACGGTGAACGTCGCGATGACCAGTTTCGTTCCGGTGGGCAATGTCATGGTCACACCAGTATCACGTGGCTGACCGTGTAGATCACCAAACCCGCCAGCGCACCCACCAGCGTGCCGTTGAGCCGGATGAACTGCAGGTCTCGGCCAACCTGGATCTCGATCTTGCGTGAGGTCTCCTCGGCATCCCACCGGTCGACCGTCTCGGTGATCAGGGCCGTGATCTCCTCGCGGTTGTTCGTGACGACGTGCACGGCGGCATCCTCGACCCAGGTATTCACCCGTGCGCGCGTGGCTTCGTTATCGACCAGGTTGCGCCCGAGCGAAACCAGCGAGTCGACGATTCGCACCCGCAGGTCCGAGGTGGGGTCATCGATGGCCCTCAACAGCATCTCCTTGGCTACCGTCCCGGTCGTGTTCAGCGTGCGCGCGACCTCCGGGTGGTCCAGGACGCGCATCTTCGCCTGCTCCGCGCGGAACTGCATGTCGGCGTCGAAGCGCAGATCATTCGACAGCTTCAACAACGCCTCGTCGATCGACTTGCGCAGCGGGTGGTGCCGGTTGTCGCGCACGTCCTGGGCAAAACGCACTGCCTCCCGGTGGACCTTGTTCGCCACCATGTCGTCAGCCCACTTCGGCGACCAGCCGGGAGCCTGCTGCTCAACGACGTCCACCACCCGGTTCCGGTTGTCGGCCAGCCAGTCGTGCAGCGAGCCGGCGACGAGGTCGATGAGAGGTTCGTGGGCCTTGTCGGCGACCACGTTGCCCAGCAGGTTTCCCGCCGGTTCAGCGATGGGGAACTCCTCGGCACGACGGCGCAGGAACTCGGAGACCGCCGTGCGGACCTGCTCGTCGTCGAGCAGCCCGATCCCTGCGCGGATCCCCACCGCGATCTCGGCGGAAACCCGGCGGGCGTTGCCGTAGTCGCTGATCCACCGTCCGACCCGCAGGCCCACGTCGAGGGCCCGGATGCGCTGGCGCACCACCTCCTCGGCCAGGAAGTTGGTCCCCACGAAGTCGCCGAGGTTGCGGCCGATCGCGTTCTTACGGGTCGGGATGATCGCGGTGTGGGGAATGGGCAGCCCCAACGGGCGGCGGAACAGGGCGGTGACCGCGAACCAGTCGGCCAGCGCACCCACCATGCCCGCCTCCGCAGCAGCCCGCACATAGCCGGCCCACCCGACACCTTCACCCTCGAGCACGAATGCGATCACGTAGATGACCGCCGCGGCGACCAGTGCGCCGACCGCCACCAACTTCATGCGTCGTAGGCCGCGCAGCTTCTCCTCATCGGCCGAGACTGCCAATGCACTCATACGGCGATCCTGCCCCACGAGTGGTCCGTCAGCGGTTGTCCGCCCCCACGTGCCAGATCACAGCGATGACGGCGCCCACCACGGCGAAGGCCACCACCGGGGTCACGGCCATGATGAACACCGGGGACTCGCCGGTCCGGGCCACAAGCGCCCCGGCCGTGAGGGTTGCCACGGCCGCCGAGCCCACGACCGTAGCCCGCGCCGCGATCCTGCCCAGTCGCGAGGGTTGCCGGGTCAGGGGGTAGGTCGGCGCCTCCGTGTACCACCGCATGGTCCAGGCGGCGATCAGCACGAGGCCGGCCACCGACAGCACGATCTGCAGGAAGTAGTAGGCGGGCATCCCGAGCACCGGCGTGTGGAACACGGCGAACCGGTCGGTGAGGATCGTGCCCTCGTGGGTGAACCAGTCGAGCACCTGGTGGGTGAGGCCCCCGAGGAACAGCGAAAGCAGCACCCCCAGCATCTTGCCGGGCGTGGCCAGCCGGCGGCGCAGACCGGGCTGCTGGTGTGGGGAGAGGCGGGCGCGGATCCCGGACGGGGCGAACCAGTCCATGGGTCGCGCGAAGAAGCCGTGCCACACCACGAACAGCGCGAATCCGACCAGGATGTTCGTCAGGAACGCGCCGTGCACCGTGTGGGTCGCATCGGTCGTGTATGGCAGGAAGGGCGCGAACAGCGGCAGATCTGGGGCCATGGCACCGATCACCAGCGCCGACGCGGACAGCCGACCGCCGAACGGCAGGACGGCAGCGGCATGGCTGACGGTGAACGGCATGGTTCCAGTGTCTCGGCAGAATCGACCCGATCCACAGGCATGTGCCCAACGTCACGCAAGCACGGTGAGAGTCGTATTGGCGCCACCTCGGTCCTTCAGGCCTCGCATGGGGCGAGAGTGGGCCGAGTCCCGGAGGTGGATCGGAAATCGACTCCCGTGCGTCGGCGGGATCACCGCGGGGGCATCCCGTGCCGCGCCTGCTCGGTATCGTTGACCCATCGCCCCGTTAGCTCAGTGGTAGAGCACTCGCCTTGTAAGCGAGCGGTCGTCCGTTCAATCCGGACACGGGGCTCTGTTGCGGCGGCTGCCATGCTCAGGACCGGACTCCCCGCCCGCGCCACCGACCTCGTCCTGACACCGGCACTGCACGGGCGTGAGGTCGCCCGGAAGGAGTCCTCCCATGCGGCGCACACTCAAGGCGAAGCGGGGCGTGGTCATTGCGTTCCTGCTCGGGCTGGCGCTGGCGACTGCCACCACAGCCACTGCGGCAACCATGATCACCAGCAAACAGATCAAGAACGGCACCATCACGATGAAGGACCTGTCGTCGGCGGTCCGTGCCAAGATCAACGCGCCGGGTCCTGCCGGTCCGGCCAGAGCCGATGACACCCTGGGTCAGCCCGGACCCGCCGGCATCCCCGGCGGATTCAGCACCGACAACACCTCCATCGTCACGGGCAACCAGGCGACCTTTCCGGTCCCCTTCCCGGGCGGCAATCGAACGCTGTGTGCCCGACCGGCACGGTGGCGATCGGCGGTTGGTACGAGATGGTGGGCGGCCACCAGAGCGAGCCCGTTCCGGTCGTGACGTCCTACCGCCAGGGCGGGAATCCCCGCAGGTGGTCGGTGTCCCTCATTTGGCCCGACACGTACGGCGGCGCCGACCCCACACACGTCGCCAGGGCGGTGTGCGCCGGATAACCGAACCCCGGGGCCCCGAACGCACTACCCTCCTGGCATGTCGACACGAGTGCTTCTGGAGATCTTCGGCTGGATCGGGTCCGGGCTGATCGTGCTGTCCCTGGCGCAGGCCCGGGTGTGGCGCTTCCGGGTGATGAACTTCATCGGGGCCGTCATCGCCACGTTCTACAACTTCTGGCTGGCCATCTGGCCCTTCGGCGCCATGAACCTGATCATCGCCATCATCGACGCCTACTGGCTGGTGCGACTGAGCCGGGAGCGGCGGCCGGAATCATCGGCCTACGACCTGCTCGAGGTGGGGCACGACGACGCCTACCTCCAGCACTTCCTGCACGTCCACCGCGAGGACGCCAAAGAGCATTTCCCCGACTTCGACCCGACCGACCACAGCGTGTCCAACGTCCTGGTCATGCGTGGCGACGAGGCGGTGGGCGTGGTGACCATTGCCGACATCAGCGACGGCACGGCCAGCGTGAGCCTGGACTACGTCACCGAGCGCTTCCGCGACTTCTCACCGGGCACGTTCGTCTACCAGGACTCCGGCATGTTCGAACGCCTCGGCGTCAGGCGGGTGCACGCCCCCGCGAGCGCAGGGCCCCAGTACCTGCAACGCATGGGGTTCCGCCAGGAGGGCGAGGACTGGGTGCGCGACGTGACACCCACAAGGGCGGCGTAGTCAGGGAGCCTGCCGGCGGCCGATCAGTCCCTGGACCAACGCCGCCCCGATCAGCACGATCACCGCACCGACCGGCTGGTTCCACGTCAACGCCTCACCCAGCACGACGATCCCAAGGAACGTGGAGACCAGCGGCGTCGCGTACGTGACCGATGCGCTGACCACGGAACCGGCCAGTGCGATGACCCGGAACATCCAGATGAAGGCAAGGCCGGTGGCCAGGGCGCCCAGCACCACGACGGCGAGCAGCGCACTCCAGCCCACAGCCGTCGGCGCCGGCGTCCAGATGAGGCACGCGGCCGCCATGATGGCCGTCGAGCAGATCAACTGGGCCCCCATGATCGACGCCCCGCCCTCGGGCCGCACCGCTAGGAACCGCCGCGTCCACGGCACTCCGACGCCGTAGCACAACGTCGCGCCCAGGCAGGCCAGGGAGCCGACCAGATCCCCGCTGACCCCCCGCCACACCCCCATCACCACCAGCACCCCGCCGAACCCGATGAGCAGGCCCAGCAGTCGCTGCCGGGACAGCCGCTCGGCTGGCACCAGCGCCAGGGCGAAGGCCGCCGTGAACAGTGGCGTGGCGGCGTTGAAGAGGCCGGCCAATACGCTCGACACCCGAGTCTCGGCCCAGGCGAACAACGTGAAGGGGATGACATTGGTCATCAGCCCCACGAAGGCGGCATGCCACCACACGGCACCGAACCGCGGCAGCCGCTTGCGCTGCGCAGCCATCACCAACACAACGGCCACGGCGCCGAAGAACACCCTGCCCAGGGTGATCTGCAACGGCACGAAGGAGTCCAGCGCGACCTTGATGAGGAAGAAGCTCGATCCCCACACGCCCGCCAGAGCCCACCAGTAGGGCAACCAGGACAGCCGCGTCGCATGTGGCACGCTGGCGATTCTCCCTGGTGCCCCGGCCGACCTTGCCGCGGGACCAACACCGCCGTGTCGTAACCCGGCGCCACTCCACCGACGTTCCATGCTGGAGCCGTGGCCAGTGAGCAGACGTACCAGGCCTACCGCCGACGGGCACGCTACCCGTTGTTCCTGGCCGGGCTGCTCTTCCTGGTGGGCCTCGTGCTGATCATCGACCCGGATCTGGCCACCGCCCAGCAGCACCACGTCACCGGCCGGACGCTGACCCTGTTCTCGTGGGCGATCTTCCTGGCCGACTACCTCATCTCGCTGGTACTGGCCCCGAACCGCGAACAGTACGTGCGCTCCCACGTGCCGCAGGCGATCGGGGTGATCTTCCCGCCCCTGCGGATCCTGCTGATCTTCCATGTCACCTACGAGGTGGCCCGTCAGACCCGCGGGCGGTTCGGCCACCGGGTGCGGCTCTACCTGCTGTACGTAAGCACCCTGGTGATCCTGGTGTCGTCGGTGGCCGTCATGGTCGTCGAGCGCAACGCCCCGGGTGCCACGATCACCAGTTTCGGCGACGCGCTGTGGTGGGCTGCGGAGACGGTCTCCACCGTCGGCTACGGGGACATGTACCCGGTGACACTTGCCGGCCGGGTGATCGCCGTCTCCTTGATGATCAACGGCTTCGTCATTTTGTCAGTCCTCACTGCCACAGTGGCTCAGAAGTTCATGAGCAGTCAGCTCGGGTTCGAGCCCCCCGCAGAGCCTGAGCCCCTGCCGGAGCCGGAGGTCTAGATGGAACCCCTTTCGGATCGTGATCGGGCGATCCTGCAGTTCGAGAAGACGTGGTGGCGCTTCGAGGGCGCGAAGCATGCGGCGATCCGCGAGCAGTTCCACGTGTCCGCCACGCGTTACTACCAGTTGCTCAACGCCCTGCTCGACGACCCCGCGGCGCTGGCTGCAGAACCCGTGGTGGTCAGGCGGTTGCAGCGCCAGCGGCAGTCCCGCCGTGCGGCGATCGCGTCCCGGAGCGCCTGAGCGGGTTCTCCCGGTACCCGCCGGCCACCAGCCCGGCACGACGTTCGAAGACGTTGCGCGACCACCAGTCCCCCGTGCGCAGCCACGACCACCCGCATGCCAGCAGGTACGCCGGCAGCAACGCCGGGCCCAGCACAGCGTACTGGCGCACGTGGGACTCTTCGTGCGCCCAGACGGCCTCGGGCAACCGGCGACGGCTGATGACGACGCTGCCCACGGTGAATCCCGCCGCCCGTGGGACCGTCCACCGGTAGCCGGTGGCCTCGAAGAACCTGCCTCGACGGGACACCTCGCAACCGGCGGCCCGCGCCACGAGGAAACCCGCAGCCGACGTGAGGTTGACCGTGTTGAGTGTGACGACGAGGTCCATCAGGCCCACTGTGCGATGGGCGCGGTGGCCAGCGGCGGGCGTTCGACGTCGACGATCGCGTGCCACGTACCGACGAAGTCGTGGCCGACCCGGTCGAACTGCGCCAGCGCCTGCCCCACCGAACGGGAAGCGTGCATCTGCGGGTCGAGCCGGCGTAGCGCGGTCTGCATGATCTGCGCGGCCATCAGCCCGAGCCGCCGCTCGTCGTGGTGCCTGTGCAGGCGCACGCCGAGATCGACCTGCGCGATCGCATCGACGCCGAACATCTCCGCGGTGTCCACCAGCAGCGCGAACTCCACTCCGTACCCCACCGGGAAGGGAAGGCGCGACAGCAGGCTGCGGCGCGCGGCGTACTCGCCGGCCAGCGGCTGGATGATTCCCGCGAGTTGCGGCCAATACAAGTTCAGCAGGGGCCGGGCCACAAGCTCGGTCACCCGGCCACCGCCGGCCGGGACCACCGAGTCCCCCTCGACGAGCGGCCGCTCGTACACTGCCTTCACGAGCTGGATGCCGGGGTCGGTCAGCAGGGGTCCGAGCAGCCCGGTGATGTAGGAGGCGGTGAAGGACCGCAGGTCCGCGTCCACGAACACCACCAGGTCGGCGTCCGTGGCAGCCAGGGCCCGCCACATCGCCTCCCCCTTGCCACGCATCACGGGAAGCGACGGGAACACCTCATCGAGCCGGACCACCCGCGCTCCGTGGTCGGCGGCCACCTGCGCGGTGTCGTCGGTCGACCCGGAATCCAGGACCACCAGGTCGTCCACCAGCCCGCCGTGCAGTTCCTCGTGGATGGTGGTGACGATCTCGCCGACCGTGGCAGCCTCGTTCAGCGCGGGCAGCACCACCGCGACCGTCTCCTGTTTGGCGGCCTGCAGGGCGTCGGCATGCCAGTCGGCGGCGGTCGACGTGTGGCCGTCCAGCCACATGTGCACGTGCTCGGTCACGGGCCCCCCAGGGGTCTTCGGGTCCTGTCCAGCGTGGCACAATTCCTGTGACCTCATCCAGAGGGGCAGAGGGACCGGCCCGATGAAGCCCCGGCAACCGCCCGCCAGCGCGCGGGGAAGGTGCCAACTCCGGCCGCAGTGACGGGAAGATGGGAAGGATCTCGCATGATCGACCTCGGAAGCGCCATCGGCTTGTCCTGTCGGGAGTGTTCAGCGACATACGAACTCGGGGCCGCCTACGCCTGTATCGAGTGCTTCGGCCCGCTGGAGGTCGCGTACGACTTCCCCGCGCTCACCCGAGCCGACATCGAAGCCGGCCCAACCTCCTTGTGGCGGTACAAGGACCTGCTCCCGGTGCGCCCCACCGCCGCCGCCGAACCCAACCTGGCGCCGGGGTGGACCCGCCTGCACCGCGCCGACAACCTTGCTGCCGAACTCGGCATGCGAACACTGTGGGTCAAGGACGACTCGGGCAATCCGACTCATTCGTTCAAGGACCGGGTGGTGGCCGTCGCGCAGTCGGCGGCTCGCGCACTCGGGCTCACCACGCTGGCCTGCGCATCGACCGGCAACCTCGCCCACGCCGTCGCCGCCGCCGCCGCCTGCGGCGGGCAGGGGTCGGTGGTGGTGATCCCGCACGACCTCGAGGCTGGCAAGACCATCACCACGGCGACGTACGGCGGGATCCTGCTGGCCGTCGAGGGCAACTACGACGACGTGAACCGGTTGTGCTCGGAGATCATCGGTGAGGACTTCTCCCAGACCTGGGGCTTCGTCAACGTCAACATCCGCCCCTACTACGCCGAGGGGTCGAAGTCGATGGGCTTTGAGATCGCCGAGCAACTCGGGTGGCGGACGCCGGCGCAGGTGGTGGCCCCGATCGCATCGGGCTCCCTGCTGACCAAGGTCGACAAGGCGTGGCGGGAACTGGCGAACCTGGGTCTGATCGAACAGGAGGAGTACCGGGTATTCGGGGCACAGGCGCAGGGCTGCTCACCCGTGGCCCAGGCCTTCGACGCCGGGTGGGAGGTCGTCAAGCCGGTGAAGCCGTCGACCATCGCGAAGTCGCTGGCGATCGGCAACCCGGCGGACGGACCGTACGCCATGGATGTCGTGCGCCGCACGGGTGGCTCGATCGCCGCAGTCAGCGACGAAGAGATCGTCGAGGGCATCCGGCTGCTCGCCCGCACCGAGGGCATCTTCGCCGAGACCGCCGGCGGCGTCGTGGTCGCCACCCTCCGGCACCTGCTCAAGGAGGGGAAGCTTGACCCGGGGGCCGAGACAGTCATCCTCAATACCGGCGAGGGCCTCAAAACCCTGGACGCCGTCATGGATTTCGCCCGCCCCACCGCCACGATCGCACCCGACGTCGATCAGGTCCGGGCCGCGGTCTGTTGACGATCCGGTGGGTCGTGCCTGACGTCACAGTCGCTTTCCAGTAGAGTAGAAGAGATCGCATCGCGGTCCCGGACGGCCGACCGCCGCTCGGATCTCAGAAACACAGCAAGGACAACACAACACATGAGCAGTGTCAGCGGAACCGTGAAGTGGTTCAACGCCGAGAAGGGCTACGGCTTCCTCTCCCTGGACGACCAGGAAGGCGATGTCTTCGTGCACTGGAGCGCAATCCAGGGCGACGGATACAAGTCCCTCCAAGAGGGCCAGCGAGTCGAGTTCACCATCGTGCAGGGACCGAAGGGCGCGCAGGCGGACACCGTCGTGCCGTTGTCCTGAACCTGACTTCGAGGAGGGGCCGGATGCGAAAGCGTCCGGCCCCTTTCGTTTGCCCGCAGCCCGGCACCGATTCCCGAATTCCTTCGCCGCGCCGGGGGTATCCTGCCGGATCCCCGCCGACCGCTTAGGCTGAAGCAGTGATACAGATCGTGACCTGGGCGCTCAACATCTTCTTCTTGGGCCTGGCCGTGTTCGCACTCGTCGACGTCCTGCGCCGGCCAACCGAGGCCTTCCCGGCCGTCGAGCGGCAGTCCAAGATGGCGTGGGCGGTGTTCATGGCCATTGCCGCGGGTGTCATCTTCGTCTTCGGCGCGGTCAACTTCCTCGGGATCATCGGCGTGATCGTCACGATGTTCTACTTCGTGGACGTGCGGCCTAAGGTCCGCGAGATCACCGGGAGTCGATGAGTCGCCCGTCCGGCCAGGTCACCCGCGGCACCACCGGAACGAACCGGCTGCGGCGTTTCGATCGCTGGATCGCGCACCTGGCGGGCGGGACCCTGCGATCGGCGGCCTCGCCCCTGGCCGTCGACCTGGGCTTCGGCGCCCATCCCACCACCACTGTGGAATGGCAGCGCAGCCTTCTTGCCGTCAACCCCCACACCCAGGTGGTCGGCGTGGAGATCGATCCGGCCCGGGTGGCCGCGGCGGAGGGGATGATCACCGCGGTCCACGGCGGTTTCGAGATCCCCACCGGCAGCGACCCCCTGATCATCCGGGCGGCCAACGTCCTGCGGCAGTACCCGCGCCACGCGGTGGAGCGGGCCTGGGCCCTGATGACGTCGCGCCTCACCCCTGAGGGCTGGTTGATCGACGGGACCTGTGACGAGCAGGGCCGGTTGGCTGCCATGGTGAGCATCGATGCCACGGGGAACCCGCGATGGCTGACTCTGTCCTGCCGCCTGGCCGGACTGGCACAGCCCAGCCAACTAGCAGCCCGGCTGCCCAAGGTGCTCATCCACGACAACGTGCCCGGCACCGGCATCCACCGCCTCCTGACCGATATGGACCGGGCTTGGCAGGCCGCGCCCCGCTGGGGGGCGCGTCAGCGCTGGATCGCGATGTCCGGCACGCTGCAGGAGTCGTGGCAGGTGCGCGACGGGGCCGCCAGGTGGCGGCTTGGCGAGTTCACAGTCGCGTGGGACGCGCTCACGAACTGACAGCGGGCGTTCGCAGCACCGGGTGGCCACGACAGAGGGCCCCCCGGAAACCGGGAGGCCCTCAACGTCGGTTGGGTCGGTCAGCGACCGATGGTCGCACGCACCTTCTCGACGGCGTCCTCGTACCGCTTCTTGAGGTCGGCGGCGGAGTCCTCGTAGCGCTTCTTCAGGTCAGCGGCGGAGTCCTCGTAGCGCTTCTTCAGGTCAGCGGTGGAGTCCTCGTAGCGCTTCTTCAGGTCAGCGGCGGAGTCCTCGGCCCGCTCGCGCAGGTCGACGACCATGTGCTCGGCACGCTCCTGCACCTCGGACAAGGAGGGCAGCTCGACCTTCGGCAGCTCGAAGGGCAGCTCGAACTTCGGCAGCTCGAACGGCAGCAGCGCGACGAACTGGTCCTTGTACTCGGTGGCGCGGTCGACGGCGGGCTTCACAGCCTCGGTCGCCTTGGCGATCGTCGTCTCGGGCTTGGTCACAGCCGGCTTGGCGGCCGCTGTGGCCCTCTTGGCGGCAGCAGTGGTCCGGGCCGGAGCCTTCTTCGCAGCAGTCGTGGCCTTCTTGGCCGGTGCCTTCTTCGCAGCAGTGGTCTTCGCCGGAGCCTTCTTGGCCGGCGTCTTCTTGGCAGTGGTGGTCTTGGCCGTGGTGTCCATTTACTTGTCCTTTCGTGGGCTTACGGGACGCCGGGTCTCGGCTGTTGGACGCTTCGCGGCCCGCCCCTCCTGGGCCGCGGAGCCATCCGTCCCGTGTCGTGCGCCGTTCTCGGATTGGAACGCCGCATAGATCTCCAACAGCGACTGCCGCTGACGATCTGTCAACGTCGGGTCGCTGGCCAGAGCCGCCGTCACCGACGGATCTCCTTGCCGGGGTTCAAGGATTCCCGCACGTACGTACAGGGACTCGGCGGAGATCTGAAGTGCCTTCGCGATCTGCGCCAGGATCTCGGCGCTGGGCTTGCGAAGGCCCCGTTCGACCTGGCTGAGGTAGGGATTGGACACCCCGGCAGCCTGCGACAGTTGCCGCAAGGACAACTGGGCCGCAGCGCGCTGCTCGCGGATGTATTCACCCACGCTCGCCATGTCGATCCGAGCCATACATCCAGAGTGCACCCGCTTGCTTGCAATTGCAAGCACCCAGCAAGCGGAATTCGCCGATTGCGGCGCAGATCACAGACGCAGGCCCGCAAGAGCCGTCGCGGCAGCCATGCTTCCGACTGGACGCCCGCCGCCGAGCACCGGGACGTCCGCGTGCTCGGTGAGCACCGGGGCCTGCAAGCCCAGCGCTCGCAGTACCGCCGCGGCCACGATGGGACGGGCCCGTTGCCCGCCGTCGACGATCTTCAGGGCGATGCCGAACCGGCCCCGGTCGGTGCTCACCACCATCGCCTGCACCGACTCGGCGCCATCCTTGGCCACCAGCCCGGGCACACCGCGCATGAGATGGGTGATGTCCCGGGTGGTGCCGCCGGCGTACTCCGGGTGGGTGCGCATGGCGGCGGCCACCTGGCTCCCCGCGGAATGGCCGGGTAGCGCGACCAGCGCTCGCGCCAGGCCGACCAGCGGCAAGCCCCACAACGGCGCACCGCACCCGTCCACGCTCGTCGGGCCGGGCACCGAGCCGGTCCATGCGGCGACCCGCTCGTGGATGTGGCGCTGCAGGGGGTGGCCGGGATCCAGGTAGCTGTCCAGCCGCCAGTCGTTGAGCACACAGGCGCGCAGCATCCCGGCGTGCTTGCCGGAGCAGTTCATGATGATCCGGCTCGGTTCCCCGCCGGTGGCCAGATAGTCGATGCGCGCCTGATCGCCGTACGGCAGGTCCGGCGGGCATCGCAGGTCCTCCTCCGAAAGGCCCGATGCTGCGAGCACCGCCCGGACAGCCTCCAGGTGGAACGGTTCACCGGAATGCGAGGCAGCGGCGATCGCCAGATCCGACCCGGTGAGATCCAGGCCCGCTTCGAGCATCGCAGCGGCCTGCAGCGGTTTGACCGTGGAACGGGGGTAGATCAGGGTCGCCGGGTCGCCCAGGTGGGCGCGCACCGTGCCGGACTCGTCGACGACCACGAGGTACCCGGTGTGCGCGGACTCCACCACCCCTGCTCGTCGGACTTCGACGAGGACCGGGGCTTCGGTCACGAATCGCCTTTCAGGGCGCTGTCGGCCCGTGCCTCACCCGTGCGGTACCGGCGCGCCAACTCCGCGGTCAACTGGTCCTGGACCTCGTGCACCCGCTGACGGACGTCCGAGACCTCACGCTCCATCTCGCGCAGCTCATCGAGGCGGTCATCGAGTTCGGCGTTGGTCATCGCGGAGTGCTCATCCAGACCGGCCCGCGCGATGAGTCGCTCGACGGCCCGCCGTCCGGCTCCGGGGGAATCCACCACGTCCGGACCGGGGGGTTGCGAGCCGGGACCCATGCGCGTGGCAAGCGACGCCACCAGCGCCTCGATGTCCAGATCCCCGCTGTAGGGCCGCTCACCCTCACCGCGCATGGCCACAGTCGCTTCGAGGATGTCGATTCGGCCGTGCAGCATGCGCCGGATGTAGGACAGCCAGGCCTCCTCACGGTCGGTCTGCGCCCGCCGGGAGCGCAATTCCTCCAGAGGGATCGCCGTGACGTCGGCGACGTAGTGATCGTCCAGGATGCGGTCCAGGACGCGCCTGCCCTGCTGTTTCGCCAGTGCCACGCCATCACTGTACGGGGAAACCCCACCGCGCCGGAACCCGTCAGTAACTCCGGAGGGGGTCGAGGACTCAACCACCTGCGCCCAAACGCCGAAACAACCGGTGTGGATATTTCGGCCGAACTGCGCGCGCTCGCCGCTCGTGGCGCCTCTGGCCGACTGGACGTCCGCGGTTCCGGGACTGCGGCCCACGTCGTGCTGCGCGACGGCCGCATCTGCTCGGTCCAGCGTGCTGGTGGACATCCGGCTCTGGGAATGCGCCTGGTGAGCGGCGGGTGCGTGAGTCTCACCAACCTCGGCGCCGCCCTGACCGCCCATCAGCAGCACCCCCAGATGCGCCTGGGCGACGTGTTGGTCCGCATGGGGCTGGTGCGCCGCGCGGACGTCGAGGCTGTGGCATGGGAGCAGATGAGCGACGAGGTCGCTGCCATCCTCCGATGGCCCGACGCCACCGCCAGCTTCAGCCCGATGCCGCCGGATGCACTGCCAGCCCCGGCCCGTCGGTCGAGGACCTCCTCGCCGCCGCCGGTGAACGCACGCACGCCTGGCAGCAGGTGGTGCGCCGGATCGGCGGTCCCGACACGGTGCCGAGTCTGTGCGACGACCAGCTCGGCACCCGGGATGTCGCCCTACGTGCCACGGACTGGGCCGTTCTGTGCCGGGTCGACGGTCAGCGCAGCCTGCGATCCATCGCCGACCAGGCCGGCTTCACGGTGCTGGAGGCCGCACAGGTCCTCAACGGCTTGATCGCTGCCGGCATGGTCACGGTCCCGGAGACCCACCTGCAGCCCTCTGCTACCCGCCCTGCTCCGTGGCCCGCGCCCGGGCCTGCCCCCGCGCCACCCCCACCTGCCCCCGCCGCCGACGACGAGTACGCAGACCCCGCCGACATGCTGCGCGAACTGTCCCAATTGGGCGCCGACCCGGCTACCCGGCGTCGCGGTGGGCACTGAGCACGTTGCCGCTACTCTGCTGGCTATGCCGAACGGGCACGCCACGATCGCCTCCGACCAGGCCAACGAGCAGTTGGCCAGCGCGCTGCGCGACAGTCTTGGCGCGACCGCAGCTGCTGCCGCGCCCGCCGACCTGTGCATCGGTTCCGGCCCGCCGGTGCTCACCGCTACCCACATCGTCATCGTCGGCGACCTCGACGAGCAGACCGACGCCTGGGACCGGGACGTCGCAGCTCAGTCGGTGGCGGGGGTTCTGTGGGTGCCGCCGGGCCAGGAGCCCGTCGACGTGGTGCGCGGCTGGTGGCTGCTGCGGCACGACACCCCCACCACCCCGCTCAGTGACCTGCTGGACGACAACGGCCGCGCCCTGCGGTGGTCTGTGCTGGCAGTGGCCCGGGTGGGACTGAGCGGCGCCCAGGAGGTCGAGGTGGACGATGCCCAGATCCGGGCAGGGCTGGACGACAGCGAGATCGTGCAGCGACTGGGGCGGGCGATCGACCGCCTGGGCGGCGGCGACGCCGAGTCCGTGCTCGGTTCGGTGGAATCCTTCCGGTCGGCAACAGCGGACCTGGACGGCCTGGCCGATCTGCCGCCCGCAGGCGCGACACCAGACCTCGATGCGGCCGTGGCCGAGCACTTGCGCCAGGTGCAGCGGTCCGGGTTCGGGCGCTGGCGGGGAGCGAAGGCACGGGCGGCGAGCCAGGCCGGATTGGTTGCTGCAGCCAAGGATGTCGCAGCCCAGCGGTTGCGGGAGGTCATCGCCGCCCGCACCGCCTCGCAACGGGCCGAGCAGGAGGTCGTCGCCGGCGAGCAGGCCGTCGCCCGGACCGTGGCCGCGGTGCAGGCCGCCCTCGGCGGGCTCAGCCTGCCGGTGACCCCCGACTTCGGCCGGGTCCCCCGGCCCTGGACCAACCGCGCACCGGAGCCGCGCCGCTACGTCCTGGCTCACGAGCAGCACCTGGCTTGCCTGGCCGGCATCGAATCGGCCACCGTGCGCGACACCTCCCTTCCGGACGACGAGGTCTTGTGCCTGTTGATCCAGTCCGGGTTCAGCCTGCCCGCGCTGTGGCACGCCGAAAGTAGTTGACGGTTGAAATAATTGCCCCGTGCTGGCTGTTGTATCGGCATGACCCTGACGACTGACACTGAACTGAGCCTCGAGCACCTGTTCGACGATGCCCACACCGCCTACGACTTCGCCCCTACCCCGGTCTCGGACACCGAACTGCGCGCGATCTACGACAGCGTCCGGTGGGCGCCCACCGCCATGAACGGCCAACCGCTGCGGGTGGCTTTCGTCCGCGACGCGAAGGACGATCTTGCCCGCCATGTGGGGCCCGGGAACAAGCCCAAACTGCAGTCCGCTCCGGTGACCGCCGTCCTCGCCTTCGACAGCCACTGGCACGAACACCTGCCGGCGCTGCAGCCGTTCGCTGAGGACCCGCACCTCGCGTGGCAGGACCAGGAACGCCGGGAGTCGTTCGGCAGGTTCAACGCCAGCCTGCAGGCCGGCTACTTCATCCTCGCGGTGCGCGCCCACGGCCTGGTCGCCGGGCCGATGGGCGGCTTCGACCCCGCGGGGGTGGACGCCACGTTCTTCCCGGACGGCCGCTGGCGCTCGCTGCTGCTGGTCAACATCGGCCATCCCGGCCAGGAGGCCTTCCGGCCACGCATGCCGCGGCTGGACTTCGAGCAGGCGACCGTCCTGCTGTAGGTCGCCGGCCTGCACCCGCCGGTCAGCCGCCGTGGTTCAGCTGGGCCGCGCGGTACACCTCGACCGTCCCGGCGGCGATGGCGTCCCAGCCGAAATTTGAGATGGCGCGCGCCCGGCCCGCCTCGCCCATCGCCCGCGCCCGGCCCGGGTCGGCGATCACCTCGTTGACGGCCCGCGCGAAATCGGCTTCGAACTGCGCGGTGTCATCGGCGTCGTAGTGCACGAGCAGACCGGTCTCACCATCGACGACCACCTCGGGGATGCCGCCCACATCGCTGGCCACCACGGGGGCCTCGCAGCCCATGGCCTCGAGGTTCACGATGCCCAATGGCTCGTACACGCTGGGGCACGCGAACACCAGCGCATGACTGAGCAGTTGCCGGATGTCACCGCGGTCGAGGTGGCCGTTGAGCCAGTGCACATCGGAGCGCTGCTGGCGCAGTGCGTCGATGGCTGCGGATACTTCCGCGCCGAGTTCGGGGGTGTCCGGGGACGCCGCACACAGGACCAGGGGCACGGAGTCGTCGAACTCCCGAGCCGCCCGCAGCAGGTGGGAGATGCCCTTCTGCCTCGTGATCCGTCCGACGAACAGCACGTAGGGGCGCTCCGGGTCGACGCCATGACTGACGAGCGCGTCGGCATCATCGATCTTGCGATAGGCCTCGGTGTCGATCCCGTTGTGCACCACGTGCACCCGCTGCGGGTCGACGAACGGGTAGCAGTCGAGCACGTCGTCGCGCATGCCGGCGCTGACGGCGATGATCGCGTCGGCGTTGGCGTAGCTCGTGGCCTCGACCCATGACGAGAGGGCGTACCCGCCGCCGAGTTGCTCGCGCTTCCACGGTCTGCGCGGCTCCAGGGAATGCGCGGTGATCACATGCGGGATGTCGTGCAGCAGTCCCGACATGTGCCCGGCGAGGTTGGCGTACCAGGTGTGCGAGTGCGCCACATCGGTGCCGGCGACGGCTTCAGTCATGCCCAGATCCACGCCCAGGGTCTGCAGGGCAGCGTTCGCGTCCTTCAAGTAGTCAGGCACCGGATGGGCGGCGGCATCCTCGCGGGGTTTGCCGAAACAGTGCACGTCGACGTCGATGAGTTTGCGTAGTTCCGGGACGAGGTGTTCCACGTGCACACCGGCCCCGCCGTAGATGAACGGGGCCATTCCCGCGTCAGAATCGCTGTTCGCACGGCCTAAGGCTATGGGGATTGTCTAACGTGATGCATGTGAGAGAAGGCCCCAGTGTTCTCGGTATCGTCCTGGCCGGCGGCGAAGGCAAGCGGCTGATGCCGCTGACTGCGGACCGCGCAAAACCCGCCGTTCCGTTCGGCGGCGTGTATCGCATGATCGACTTCGTCCTCTCGAACCTCGTGAACGGCGGATTCTCGCGCATCTGCGTGCTGACGCAGTACAAGTCGCATTCCCTGGACCGCCACATCACCACCACGTGGCGCATGTCCAACCTCATGGGCGACTACGTGACCCCCGTCCCGGCCCAGCAGCGACTCGGTCCGCGATGGTTCATGGGCTCGGCCGATGCCATTTATCAGTCCCTCAACCTCGTTTACGACGAGCGCCCGGACTACGTGGCCGTGTTCGGTGCCGACCACATCTATCGCATGGACCCCTGGCAGATGCTCGACCAGCACATGGAATCCGGTGCCGGGGTGACGGTGGCCGGTATCCGCATGCCGCGTTCGGAGGCCACCCCGTTCGGTGTCATCGAGACCGACGTCACCGGCCAGCGGATCACCACCTTCCATGAGAAGCCAGCCGACCCGCCAGGGATCCCGGACAGCCCGGACGAGTCCTACGTGTCCATGGGCAACTACATGTTCACCACCGACGTGCTCGTCGAGGCCTTGAAGATCGACGCCGGCGACGAAGGCTCGGTGCACGACATGGGCGGCAACATCATCCCGATGCTCACCTCGCAGGGCCTGGCCCACGTGTATGACTTCTCGGACAACGAGGTGCCCGGGACGACCGACCGCGATCGCGGCTACTGGCGCGATGTGGGGAGCCTGGATGCCTACCACGACGCCCACATGGACCTCGTCAGCGTGCACCCGGTCTTCAACCTGTACAACCGCAAGTGGCCGATCCTGACCTACCTGCCGCCACTGCCGCCGGCCAAGTTCGCCCTCGGCGGCAACGCCCACGAATCCATGGTCGGCGCCGGATCGATCATCTCCGGCGGTCATGTCCGGCAGTCGGTCCTGTCCTTCGACGTGCGGGTGGCCGAGGGGGCGTTCGTCGAGGCCGCCGTGCTCATGCCCGGCGTGCGGGTCGGGAAGAACGCGGTGATCCGCCGGGCAGTGATCGACAAGTACGTGTACATCCCTGACGGCGCCCAGATCGGCGTGGACCTCGAGCGCGACCGCGAGCGCTACACGGTCAGTGAGGGCGGCATCGTCGTGATCGGCAAGGGCACCGTCATCGAGCGGTGAGGTGGTCACCTTCGGCCAACCGTTCGGCGTGCGTGCCCGTAGGATCGGCACGGACCACGAAGAGGGGGCAAGCGTGAGCGATCCCACCGTGCCGGCGACCCACAAAGGACAGCGCCGCCGCCAGGAGATCGTCGACGGCGCAGCGGCGATCCTGCGGGAGCAGGGTCCCCGCGGCGTGTCCCATCGCAGCGTCGCCCAGCGCGTCGGGTGCTCGCTGTCCGCGACGACGTACTACTTCTCCGGGCTCGATGACCTGCTCGGTGAGGCTGGTCGGGTGAACATCGCACGCTGGGCCTCCCGCGCTGAGCGGGTCGCGGAGGCCACCGAGCGGGATCCGGTGCCGACGACGCAGGAGGGCGTGATCGACGCGATCCTGGCCGCGACCCTGCCCACCGACGAGGAGATGCTCGGGCACTACCTGCAACTGGTCGCCGCTGGTGAGTCCCCACCGGTGCGCAGGGCCTATCGCACCGGTCGTGACCGGCTCAACGCTGCGGTCACCCGCGTGCTGCAGCGCGTGGGCGTGCCGTGGTCGGCTGACCTCATCATCGCCGTGGTCGACGGCGCGTGCGTCAGCGCACTGAGCGAGGGTCGCGATGTACGCGACACGGCACGGCAGCAATTGCAGGCGCTGCTCGACCACGGCGAACTCAGTCGTCCGCAAGCTCGCTGAACGCCGTCTCCTTCGAACTCAGCATGGCGCCGAGCGCGCCGATGGCGATCAACGTCAGGTACCACGCCGGTGCCGCCGTCGAACCGGTGACGGCGATCAGCCAGGTGGCCACGAACGGCGCAGTACCACCTAGCAAGGCATTGGCGGAGTTGAACGACAACGCGAACCCGGTGTACCGCACGGACGTCGGGAAGGACTCGGCCAGATACGTGGCCAGAGTCCCGTCGTTGATGGTGAGCAGGATGCCGAACACCACCTCGACCACCACGATCAGCCAGACGATATCGCTGGCCAGCAGGCCGAACAGGGGCACTGTCAGCACCACGAACAGGACCGAGGCGATCACCAGCATGCGCCGGCGCCCGAACCGGTCGGAGACGTGGCCCATGACGAAGATGGAGACGATGTAGACGCTCAGCGCGATGGTCGAGGCGTAGAACGACACTGTCTCGTCCACGCCCAGCTCTGCCGAAAGGTACGTGGGCATGTAACTGAGCAACAGGTAGAACGCCACTGCGTTCAGGCTCGCGACGCCGAACGTCACGGCAAGTGCGCGGCGGTGGTGGGTCAGCAGGACGCGCAGGGGCGTGCGTTGCTGGGTGCGGCCCCGCGAGGCCTCGGCCAGCGCCCGGTAGTGCGGCGAGTCCTCGAGGTGGACACGGATGTAGCGCCCGACCAGGCCCAGCGGACCGGCCAGCAGGAACGGGATGCGCCAGCCCCAGGACTCCATCGCCGGGTCGCTGAGGACCTGGTGCAGCATGGCCACGAGCAACGAGCCGGCGAGCAGGCCTGTGGCTGTGCTGGCCGGCACCAGCGAGGTGAACAGGCCCCGCTTGTTCTGGGGCGCGTACTCCGACAGGAACGTCGCCGCACCCGCGTACTCCCCCGACGCGGAGAACCCCTGTACGAGGCGCAGGAGGAACAGCCCCAGTGGGGCCAGGACGCCGACCGCCGCCCAGGACGGCAGCAGGCCGATACAGAACGAGGCACCCGACATCAGCAGGATGGACCACGACAGGGCCCAGCGCCGGCCGCGACGGTCTCCCAGGCTCCCCCAGATGATGCCGCCGATCGGGCGCAACAGGAACGACAAGGCGAATACCGTGAACGTCGACAGCAGCGCGACGGTCCGGTTCTCATTGGGGAAGAACACCACGGCGATGGTCGTGGCGAGGTAGCCGTATGAGGCGTAGTCGAACCACTCGACGAAATTGCCGATGAAACTTGCGGTGGCGGCACGCCTCAGCGTGGACCGGTCAGACTCAGCAGGGACTGTCATGGTCTGCATCTCACCGCCCTCCTTTCTCCAGAGTCTCGCGTCAAGGCCGCCGGTGACCCGCTGAAAGCGGATGCCACCGGCGGCCGGACGGCTAGGACCCTACGGTTGCGGGCGCCGCATCGGCGGCGGCCGGGTCCTCGGAGGGGTTCTTGCGCTCGCGGACCATGAAGGCGATCGGTCCGATGCCGCCGATCACGATCATCGCGCCGCCGATCATCGCCAGCACGGTCATGGTCTCGCCGAAGATGAAGTAGCCGATGAACAGCGCGACCACTGTCTCCCAGTAGGCGACGACGGACAGCTCCACGGCACTGAGGTGCTTGCCGGCCACCACAAGGAAGCCGATGGCGAAGAACCCGCAGACCAGGAACAGCGCTGCAGCCCACATCCAGTTGTTCCTCGTCATGACACTCGGGGTCGAGTCGTCGAGGAAGTTGTAACGCAGGACCATCACCATCAGCGCACCGATCGCGCCGAACACGAAGTTCCAGAACCCGCGGACGCCGGATTCCATGTCACCGCGGTAGCGGTAGAAGAACAGCGCCAGACCGTAGAAGACACCCGAGCCGAGGGCGAAGAGGTCCCCGACAGCCTTCATCGGGAAATCGGGGTCGGTACCCAGTTGCAGACCGACGCTGAGCCCCGCCTCCGGGGTGTAGGTGACCAGTCCGATCGTGAGCAGCATCCCGCCGAAGACCAGCGCGAGGAACAGCCCGTTCCGCAGCGAGATCTTCTCCTTCAGGAAGATCCAGGCCAGGATCGCCGAGAACAGTGGTCCGGTGTAGATGAGGAACACGGCGTTGGCGATGGTGGTCATGAGTGTCGCCGAGACGTAAAGGGCCAGGGACATGCCGATGGCCAGGCCGCCCGCGACGACGGAGAACGACACGCGCGTGGTGCGCAGTGCCGTCCACTTGTGGGTGAAGTAGATGATGAGGAGGAATCCCAGTGCGCCGGTCAGCATACGGCCGGTGGCCAGGAAGTCGCCCAGCACGTACTTGACGGTCTCGCCGTCGACGACGTGGGTGGGAACGGCCCCGCGCGAGAGGAAGCCGACGAGGCCCATCCCGGTTGCGGAAGCGATCATCGCGCCGAAACCGAGGCGCTTGTTCATGGGGGCAGCCGTGGGGTTCACGGCGGTGGTGGTGGTCATGGTCTTCTCCAGATGCCTTCGGGCCGGTGCGGTGCCAGCGGGGTCGCCGCCGGCACCGCATATCGGGGTCAGACCAGCGTCGGGTCCGCGATCTGGTTCGGGAAGTAGTCCTGGCAGGTGCCTTCGCGGTAGACGTCCGCGGTGGCGCAGTGCAGGCCGCCGCCGAAGGCGTAGGCGTCGCGGAACGGCACCGGGATGACGTTCATCCCGAGCTTGTCCATCTGCTCGGCCTGGTGGACCTCGGACGCCTCAACGATCACCGTCTTGTGGTCGAGGACCAGGCAGTTCATGGACAGCCACACCGACGAGTAGCACAGCGGGGGCGGCGTGTCGTGCGCCGGCTGGGCGGCGTCGACGATCTCCCAGTCGTTGCTCTCGAAGATCTTGCGCTGCTCCTGCGGCAGGGGCCGGTTCGGGTTGTTGATGATCAGGCCCGGGCGCAGCGGCACGAACGTGGCGTCGATGTGGATCGGGTAGGGGTCGCCGGGGAAGTTCACCGCGTGGATGCGGAGATCCGGGTAGTACCGCTTGAACCATTCCATCGCCTTGCGGTTGGTCGTCAGACCGTGCTGGATGAACAGGTCCTTGCCCAGCCGCATCACATCTGCTGCGTCCCACATCGGCTCGACCTCGGTGGTGACGAAGTCCTTGTTGGCGGTGCGGATCAGGCGGTCTTCCAGCGAGATCTTCTCGTCGTAGTAGTTGTGCTTGTACGACCGGTCGGTCAGCCGCGGGCGCGGGGCCTGCGTCCACTTGAAGTCCGGATCGGCTTCGAAGTACTCGTTCATCAGATCCCAGTAGGCCAGGTACTCGAAGTAGCGGCAGCGGAACGAGTTGGCCGAGGCGATGATCTCGTTGCCGATGGTCAGCAGGATGTCCCGCGGCGGCATGCAGGTCATCATCGAGTCGTTACGGAAGTCCGGCGTGCCGATGGCCTGGTTCCACTGCAGCGGGGTCGGGCGGTCGACCTTCACGCCGTGCTCCTCGAGCACCTTGACGTAGTAGTCCAGCTGCGCGTTGGCCTTCTCGACGGTCTCCAGCGGCCGGGGCCCCCACATGCCGCGCATCTCGGAGTCGATCGGGACCTTCTCCGACGTCGCCGGCTCCTCCGGCGGGATGACGCTGTTGTCGGCACGCCCGACGATGGCGTGCTTCAACGGGTCGAAGTCGTTCCACGAGTTCACAATCTTCGGCATTCCAACTCACTCCTTCTCGGGGCGGTCGGCCCCGCTGTTGTGTGTGGGGCGGGTCGCCCCGGATGGGTGCCGGCACAGGTGGGCCGGCGATGGGGACAGGAGTTCCGAGGAGGCCGTGCGACGCGCCACACCTGTCCCGAGGGGGAGGCGGTGGGCCATGGTCATCATCTTCTTTCGGCCTTCTTTTGATACGACCGTACCATTCTTTATCCGGGACGTCCAGCCTAGGAATTGAATCGTGAGTAAATGATGCGGCTATGGGCGAGAACAGCCGTACTATTCTGTGTGGCTATGCGAGTCGGCGGCGCGGCTCACTCCTGGACGGCCGTCCAGGGGAATGGACCCAGTGAACCTGTCGTGCGCATGCATCCCATACCGATGAATCCCCACGAGAACGTGGCGGTTCCGTGTGCGCTGGTCGGGCTGTCGAACGCGCCCGTCCACGAACCGGACCCCCCGATCACCTGGTTCGGCTGGTACCAGGCGCCGGTACTGCCCGACGGACCGGCGAACTGGCCGTCGGAGATCGGCGTCTCAGCTCCCCGAGCGCGTACGTGCGGGAAGAACCCGAGCATTGCTGGGTGAACGGCGGCAGCATCACACCTGAGTAGGTGTAGTCGAAAGTGAAGTTGGTCAACGACTTGCCGTCCGGTGCGACGACGAACGAGATGCCGGTCACCGACACCTGGCCACCGCCTCCACTCACGCTGACGGACTTCCACGTGCCGGTCTTCGGCACGACAGCCGCGGCGGACGCGGCCGTGACCGCGAACTTGAGCGTCACCGCGTTGGCGTCGGCGGTCACCCGCACCCGATACCGGCCGGCCGAGATCGGCTTGGAGCCGAACAGACGCTTGACGGTCCTGGTGTGAGCCCCCTTGAACTTCCCCTTCTTGCTCACATTGCGCACCGTCACCCACTTCGATGCGCTCTTGCGTGACAGTCGGTACCCGAAGTGACGACTCGTGGCGGAGAACTCGTAGGCGAGCTTGACCTGGGACGCCTCGGCCTTCGTGAAACTGGTCTGCGTCAGGTGCGCGGACACCTTCGCGGAGGCCGCCGACGCAGGTGCGGTGGAACCCATCACTGCGCCCGTCGATGCGACGAGCACCACGATCGCCACCCCTGCCCCGAAACTCGTGCGCCTCGTCCTTATGCCTGCCGTGCGGATCGCGGCCATGGCGATCATCCCCTCCCGGGAGGAGCCAACTGGGCTCGATTCCACGGTACCTCCGAAGGTGCGGGCGATCACCGACTTCCCTGTCCACGGGTGTGGTTGCGGCCTCCTGCTTGTCGTACCTCTGGCGTAGATTCGTACTGTTCGAAAGGAGCGGCGGATGGCGGTGCTGGAAGTGTCCCGACCGGCGATGCGCCGCACCCGTATCCGGCAATCCCTGCCCACCGACCACCCGCCGATCCTCGACCAGATCACCGACCTGCTCAACCAACTGCCCGACCCCCTGGACCTCAGCAGCGACCAGGTCGTGGGCGCCATTACCACCACCGCCGAACTACGCAACCGCTTCGACGCCTACCTCACCGACCTGGCCGGCACCGCCGACGCCACCCACCTCTCCAAGAGCCTGCGCGCCGGCACCACCGGCATGCTCGTCGCCACCGCCACCGGCACCAACCCCGCCACCGGGTCCGCGATCGTGGGCACCGCCCGGGCGTTGCGCACCCTGCCGCACGTGGCCCAGGCCTACCGCGACGGGCAGATCAGCACCCCCCACGTCCACGCCCTGCGCGAAGCCGCCACCCGCATCACCGACTTCACCGACCTCGAACCCGCGTTGGTCGAGATGGCCACCACCATCGAACCCATCGAGTTGCGCCGCATCCTCACCCTGCTCATCGGCCAGTGCCAACCCGACCACGACCACACCACACAACGCGACAAACGCGGCCTGTCGCTCAGCGAAACCCCCAACGGCATGTACCGCCTCGACGGCTGGCTCGACGCCATCGAAGGCCGCCGGCTACGCGACACCCTCACCGCGTTCACCGACCCCGGACTCCCCGGCGACACCCGCACCCCGACCCAGGCCCGCGCCGACGCCCTCGCCGACATCCTCGCCGCCGCCAACGCCAACACCCGCCCGTTGGGCGTGTCCGGGCTGTCCGTCCTCGTCGACCTCGACACCCTGCCCGACGGCCTCGGCGCCACCCTCGACGACGGCCACCCCATCGGCCCCGACACCTTCGACCTGCTGTCCTGCGCCACCGCCTGCGCAGTCATCTTCGGGGCGAAACGCAAGGACGCTTTCGTGCCGATGGCCCTCGGCCGCGCCCACCGCCGCGCCACCCGCTGGCAATGGGCCGCCCTCATCGCCCGCGACCGCGGCTGCATCCGCTGCGGACGCGCCCCCCGCTTCTGCCAAGCCCACCACATCCTGCACTGGCGCCACGGCGGCTTAACGGACCTGTCAAATTTGTGCCTGCTCTGCACCAGATGTCACGCCGACCTCCACCACGGCCACTACACCATCACCACCACCACCCACGGCACACCCACCATCACCAGCACCCGCGCACCACCGGCATGACGCGGTCGCCGGGTTCGGCGCCGCGAGAACCGCACATGACAGGCTTTTGCGGCCACCAGGCCAGACGGGTCGCGCCGGTGCGCACCCCTCCGCGTCAGGCCGGCGGGAATCCCCCGGCCTTCGCCACCAAGCCCGGTGTCGGCCTGCCCAGGCGCTCGCCGAGCCACTCGCTGGCACGGCACAAGGCGTCGAGATCCAACCCCGTTGAGTACCCAGAACGCTCGAGGGCGTAGACGAGATCCTCGGTGGCGATGTTCCCGGTGGCCCGGGGGGCGAAGGGGCAGCCGCCGATCCCGCCCAGTGACGCGTCCAGCACCGACACTCCCGCGTCAGCCGCAGCCAGTGCGCTCGCGTAGCCGGTGTTACGGGTGTTGTGCACATGGACCCGCAGGGGCACGTCAACCGCGTCCCGCACGGCCGACAGCCTGCGGTGCACGTCCCGTGGCACGGCGACGCCGATGGTGTCCGCGATGGCCAGTTCGTCGATGCCGGCGGCCGCGACCCGGGAAGCCACGTCGACGAGCCGGGACACCGCCACCTCACCCTCGTACGGGCAGCCGAAGGACGCCGAGAGCGTGACGCTCACCGGTAGGCCGGCCGCCCTGGCCTGCGGGGCGACCACCGCCACCGCCGCAATCGCCTGCTCGGTGGTCATGCCCTGGTTCTTCAGCGAGAACGTGTCGGTGACCATGACCACCAGGTTGACCTCGTTGACCTGGGTCGCAGTCGACCGGTGGAAGCCGCGTTCGTTGAGCACCAGGCCGATGTAGGAGGCAGCACCGGGCGACAGTCGCTCGAGCACAGCCTCGGCGTCGGCCATCTGCGGCACACGCTTCGGATTGACGAAGCTGGCGACCTCGACCCGGCGGACACCGGCGGCCACGCAGCGCTTGATGAAGTCGACCTTGGTGCCGGTGTCGAACACCACCGCCTCGTTCTGCAACCCGTCCCGAGGACCGACCTCGACGATCTCGACCGCGCTCATCCGGCATCCACCACTGCCCGCTGGGCGATCCGCGGACTGAGCCAGGTCAGAACGTCCTGGTGCACCGGATGCTGCTGGTAGCCGGCCAGCCCCGCCTCATCGGCGTGTGTGGACCGCAGGACCAGGTCGTACGCCCCGGGCCGGTCGAGGGTGTCGACGAGTACCTCGATACTGCGCAAGTCCGGGATCCGGCCGGCTATGGCCAGCAATCGCTGCGCAGCATCGTGACTGTCGGCGCGGTCGTGGAGCTTCATCATGACGACATGCGTGATCACGCCTCGATCGTAGAACGGTCATCACGCAGGCCGACCGCACCTCAGCCGAAGCGGCCCGAGATGTAGTCCTCCGTGCGCCGGTCACGCGGCTTGAGGAAGATGTCCTCGGTGAGGTCGAACTCCACGAGCCGGCCGTGCCGGACGTTCTTGTCGTCCACCTCTGCGGTGAAGAACGCCGTGCGATCGGAGACCCGCGCCGCCTGCTGCATGTTGTGGGTCACGATGACGATCGTGTAGTCCTCTGCCAGTTGGCGCATGAGGTCCTCGATCTTCGAAGTGGCGATGGGGTCAAGCGATGCGCACGGCTCGTCCATGAGGATCACGTCCGGGTTGACCGCGATGCAACGGGCGATGCACAGCCTCTGCTGTTGCCCACCTGACAACGCCATGCCGCTGGTGTCGAGTTTGTCCTTGACCTCGTCCCACAGGGCCGCCCGGACCAGGGAATGCTCCACGATCTCGTCGAGTTCCTGCTTCTTGCGACCGAGGACGCGGGGGCCGTAGGCGATGTTGTCGAAGATGCTCTTCGGGAAGGGATTGGGCTTCTGGAAGACCATCCCCACCCGGCGGCGCACCTCGATCGGATCCACGTCCGATCCGTAGATGTCGACACCGTGGTAGAGGACCTCTCCCTCCACGCGCGCACCCGGGATCAGATCGTTCATGCGGTTGAACGACCGCAACAAGGTCGACTTCCCACAGCCCGACGGTCCGATGAAGGCGGTGATCTCCTTGCGCGCGATCGGCAGATCGACCTCGCGCACCGCCTCGTAGTCGCCGTAGAAGACATGGACCTTCCGCAGGTCCATCACGGGATCCTTGACGATCCGCTGGCGACCGACCGCCTGCGCCTCAGGCTCTCCCAATTGAACCGACATGCTCATTTCTCCCTCTTCTCGGGCCTTCACCAGCGTCGCTGGAATCGGTTGCGCAGGTAGATGGCGAAGGCGTTCATCACCAGCAGGATGGCCAGCAGGACCACGCACAACGCCGCGGCCAGGACCTGGAACTCCTCACGGGACTGTGAGATCCAGTTGTAGATCTGGATGGGCATGACTGTGTACGAACTCATCAGCCCATCCGGGTTGAACGTGATGAAGGTCACCGCTCCTAGCAGGAGCAGTGGGGCCGCCTCACCGATCGCGCGCGAGAGCGCGAGAATCGCGCCGGTGGCGATGCCCGGGATCGCCGCCGGCAGGACCTGCTTCCAGATGGTCTGCCACTGGGTGGCACCCAGTGCCAGCGACCCCGCCCGGATGGACTGCGGGACCGCCCGGATGGCTTCCCGGGAGGAGATGATGATCACCGGTAGCACCAGTAGGGACAACGTCAGCGCCGCGGTGATCACGGTCTGGCCGAGGGCCAGCGCCCGGGCGATCACACCCAAGCCGAGGATGCCGTAGACGATCGACGGCACAGCGGCCAGGTTCTGGATGTTGATCTCGATGAACCGGTAGAACCGGCTCTCCTCGTTGCCGTACTCCTCCAGGTAGATGGCCGCCATGATGCCCACCGGCAGGCAGATCAGCGCGGTCGTCACGATGACCCAGATCGAGCCCATGATGGCCGACTGCGCGCCCGCTTTCTCGGGGAAGCGGATGCTGGGCATCTCCTGCCACAAGGTCGGCGTGAGGCGCGGATACCCTTCCCACACGACGAAGACGAGCAATGCCACCAGCGTGATGATGCCGACGGACAGCGCTGCGAACAACGTCCAGCGGAAGCTCCGGTCCTGCAGGGGCGGGCCGGTGTCCTGCAGGTCCTTCTTGACCTGGTCGCCCAGGGGGGTCAACAAGGCACTCATTCGTACACCTCGCGGTATTTGCGCACCATTCGGATGCTGAAGAGGTTCATGACCAGGGTCATGAGGAACAGCAGGGCACCCACGGCGAAGATCGTCTGATAGCCGATCGACCCGGTGGGCTGGTCGCCGGAACCGGCGGCGGCGATGGACGAGGTCATCGTCTGCATGCCCTCGAAGACGTTGAGACTGAGGTTCGGCTGCAGGCCGGCGGCGACCGCGACGATCATGGTCTCACCGATTGCACGCGACACCCCCAGCACGAACGCGGCGACGATCCCCGACAGTGCAGCAGGCACCACGACCCGCAGCGTGACCTGACGCTTGCTGGATCCCAGGGCGTAGGCGCCCTCGCGCAGTGCGCGCGGCACGGCGGACATCGCGTCCTCGGACAGCGACGCGACCGTGGGGATGATCATCACACCCATGACCAGTCCCGCGGACAGCGCGTTGAAGACCTCGGTCTGCGGCCAGATGCTCTTCAGGAGGATCCCCGACACGAACTCCAGGGCGAAGAACCCGAAGATCACCGTGGGAATGCCGGCAAGCACTTCCAGGATCGGCTTGAGTGTCCGGCGCGTCCTGTCGGCCGCGTACTCGGACAGGTACATGGCGGTCAGCAGACCGATGGGTAGGGCCACCAGACAGGCGATCCCGGTGATGACCAGGGTCCCGGACACCAGCGGCAGGACCCCGAACTCGGGATCCGCGAACAACGGCGACCACTGCGTGCCGAACAGGAAGTCGGTCACCGGCACGGTCTGGAAGAACTGGAACGCCGGGACGAACAGCGCCCAGACGATGCCGACGGTCGTGGCGACGGAAACGGCGGCAGAGGCGATCAGGAACGCCTTGATCACCCGCTCGCCGTAGCGCGGACTTGACCGTTGCAGGGAGAACTTGGGTCCCCCTGGCACGGTCGAGTTGGTGGTGGACAGTGTCCTAGGACAGACCCGCAGCCGACTTGGCGTCCGCGTACGCGCTCTGCAGCTCCGCAGCCTGCTCGTCGTTCAGCGGGATGAACAGCGCCTGCTCCGCGATCTGCGCGTCGTTCTCCACGTAGTACTGAAGGAACGATGCGAACGCGGGGTTGGAGCCCAGGGCCTGGACCGACGGGTAGATGAACAGCGGCCGGCCCAGCGGGGCGTAGGAACCGTCCTGCACCGTCTCCGGGCTCGGGGTCACGCAGCCGTCGCCGTTGTCGATCTGCACCGCCTTGACCTTGTCCTGGTTCTCCTCGTAGTAGGTGTACCCGAAGTACCCCATGCCGCCGGTCGAGCCGGAGACACCGGTCACGATGACGTTGTCGTCCTCCGAGGGGGTGTAGTCGGTCCGGCTGGCACCCTCCTCACCGTTAATGGCATCGGTGAAGTAGTCGAACGTGCCGGAGTCGGTACCCGGACCGAAGAGCTTGATCTCCTCATCGGGGAAGCTCGGGTCGACCTGGTTCCAGTTGTTGACCTCGCTCTTGGGCTCCCAGATCCTATTGAGCTGCTCGACGGTCAGGCACTGGACGAAGTCGTTGGCCGGGTTGACCACCACGGTGAGCGCGTCGTTGGCGACCACCATCTCCTGGAAGTCGACGCCCGCGTCCTTGCAGTTGGCGGCCTCGTCGTCCTCGATCTCACGAGAGGCGTCGTTCATGTCCGTCTCGCCGCGGCAGAACTTCTCGAAGCCACCGCCAGTGCCCGAGGTGCCCACCGTCACGTTGATGTCGGAGTTCGTCTCCTTGAACAGCTCCGCGGCTGCCGACGTCAGCGGCGCGACCGTTGAGCTCCCGTCGACGCGCACCGAACCGGAGGTGTTGCCCCCCTCGGCGGGTGTCGACTCCGTCGACGAGTTGTTGCTGCCGCCACATGCGGCGAGCGTGAGGGCGCCAGCGCACACCACGCCGGCGACCTTGATAGAACGGGCGATTCGCACCGTTTCCCTCCCAATCTGTGAGTGTCATGTCTGACGTCTGTGACGCTAGGCAGGGCCGGTGACGTGGGGCTGAGTCCGTGGTGACGCGCCGGTGAACAGCCGACGACGCCACGGCGAAAGATTCCGGTTGTCGCCGCGTGTTCACCAGGATGTTCCGGCAGCGTGAGCATTCCGTGATGGAACGTGGCAAAATTCGCCGGCACTGCCTCAGAAGGCGGCGATGTGCTCCACGACGCCAATGCCGCGATGGAAGACCAGTGCCGCACCGGGGGCCAGTGCCCGCGACGGCATCCGGATGCCGAGCCGCTCGGCCACGTGCTTGATGACCGGCGGGAGGACCGGCCGGTGGGTGCACACCACCACGGGCGCGGCGTCGGCCAGGATCTGGTCGACGCGCATGAATGCGGCGGTCTGGGAGGACGTGAAGCCCTCCTCGCTCAGCAGCGGTTCGTGGGCAACGGTGGCATGACGGCGGTGCGCGAACGGGCGCACGGTGTCCAGGCAGCGCGCAGAATCCGACGAGTGCACCTTGCGCACGCCGAAGGCCACCAGGACATCTGCGAGCCGCTCGGCGTGCGCGGCACCCGCGGCGGTCAGCGGGCGCTCGGCATCAACGGGACCGCGGTAGTCGCCGCGCCGCATCGCCTCGGTGTGCCGGAGCAGGACGAACGGTGACGTGAGCGGTTGTGCCAGCGCCTCCCGCACCAGATCGCCGTCGCGGGGGTAGCTGAGCATGGCCATCGCCGGCTCCGGCGGCAACCACCGGATCTCGTCGATCTCCTTGTTGGGCGTGAAACCCGGGCCGCCAGGATGCTCCCGGCCGACCCAGTAGTGCACCGACTTGGGGCGGGCCTCCACGCGGTAGTGCTGGGTGGCCAGGGGGGCGCCGAGCACCACGTCGCTGCCGGTCTCCTCGATGGTCTCCCGCCGGGCGGCGACCACTTCGTTCTCCCCCGGGTCGAGTTTGCCCTTCGGCAGCGACCAGTCGTTCTGGCGCGGCCGGTGCAACACGCAGACCAGCGGACCCTCCGCCCCGTCGCGCAGCAGCACGACACCGGCGGCCCGGATGGGCCCGGTGGACTTGGCCATCAGCCGAGCCCGGCCTTCTTGTGCGCCTTGCGCACTCCCGGCCAGATCTCCACGAAGTCGTTGCGGGCGAACAACTCCTGCTCGAACTCGAACTCGTGCAGCAGACCCAGGCTGAAACCGGACAGACCGTCGATGCCGGAGCCGGCCGCCAGCGTCTTGAGGGTCTGCTGTGCCACCCAGGCGTCCTGGTGCTCCCCCAGCACCTCGGTGACCCCGGACAGCGCCTTCGCGAACCGCTTCACGTGCTCACCCATCACCGGCGCCACCGCCTCCGCGGCATACCGGGCCTTCTTGGCGCGGATGCGTGCCTCGTGCCAGTCGTCAGAGGGCCCGTCGAGACGCAGGTGCTTGACCTCCTTGGCCAGTTTGTTCCAGGCCTTGTCGACCAATGGCGGCAGGACCTCCCCGGCAGGTGCCTGCGCGGTGGGATTCAGCCGCGGGGCCCGTGCCGCGTCGACCAGGTCGTCGAGGAACAGCCGGTAACGTTTCGAGAGCATCGCGTTCAAGGCATGGTCGCGGGCGTCGTGCCACTGACCCGACAGCGCGGGATCGACGACGGCCCGGATCAAGCCGGCGAAGTCCTCCCCCACCTCGTCGGCGTGCAGGTCGATGCGTGCCTGCAGCACCTCGGTGTCCCGGCTGACGCCGAGTTCCCCGGCGATCCAGCCGAGTTCGGTGCGTAGCGCCTCGGCCCATTCCACGTCGAGCATGGGCTCGAACACCTTCAGGCCACTGCGCAGGCGGCGTGCAGCCACCCGCATCTGATGCACGCTGTCGGGAAGATCGCGGCGCACGCGCACGTCCTGCAGCAGGAAGGCCCGGGCGTGCCGGCGGATGTGCGCGGTGACTGCCGCGCCCGCTGGATCCTCGGGGCCCACGATCTGCGGCTCGGGGACGTCCGGCGGCTCCTGGATCACCGGGCCCAGCACCGCGATGGTGCGCGCCGTGGTGCCAGGCACAGCACCGCCGGCCACCAGCGCGTCGACGACGGGCGCCAGCGGGGCGCCCTCCACCCGCGGTTCGATCTCGATCTCCCGGAAGCGTGCGGCCACGTGTTCGCCGTCCAGGACAGAGACCGTGTCGTCGATGACCTGGCCGAAGACCTTCCCGTCGGCCCCGGTCAGCGAATACGGCGTGCGCTCCAGGCGCAGGGTGGCGACCGCTTTCAGCGGCCCGCGGCGTGAGAACGCGAGGACCAGGTCGGCGAGCTCACCGGGCACCTCGCCGGCGGCTCCCGCGGACAGCGGCAGGCGCACCTGCTCGGGCTGACCGTCCATGCCGTCGACCGGCAGACTGAGGTGCCAACCCGCGTCCGCCCCCCCTTCGCGGCGCAGCAGTGTGGCGCCCCAACGGGCCAGCCGCAGGTCGTCGGTGTCGTGGTACACGGCGGTGAGGGTGCGCGTGGCCTGCCGCTTGGTCCGCGTGACCACCGTGGTGGCCGCCGTCAGGTCTGGCAGCCGGAACAACCCGTGCACCCGCAGGGTCCGCTGATCTGCCGGGAGTGGCTCCGGTGCGTTCTCGGGCTGTCCGCCGTCCTCGTCGTCCACCTGCGGCGGCTCCAGTCCGGCCTCCGCGTGGTCGATGGTCACCACGTCCACCGGCGGAGAGACCTCGACCTTCTGCTCCGGCGGCGGGAACACCTCGTCCTCGGGATCGTCGGGCAACTGCGCCACGCGCGTGTCCGGCGGCGTCGGATCCTCCAGCGTCTCGTCGTCCCCCTCGCCCATATGCGTCACCCTCCGCGCAGATGCTTGCGCCGGATCATGTAGGCCTGGAAATCCTCCAGCGACCCGCCATCCGGCGCCGTGTTGTGCATCCATTGTCCGTCAGGCCCAAGATCCCACGCCGAGGTCCCCGGGTCGAAGGCCTTGTCCAGAATTTCCCCCACGTACGTGATCTGGTCAGGAGCCTGCAATGAGACCAGGGTCTCGACCCGGCGGTCGAGGTTGCGGTGCATGAGATCCGCAGACCCGATCCACACCTCGGGGTCGCCGCCGTTGCGGAACTCATAGGCCCGCGAGTGCTCGAGGAAACGCCCGAGGATGCTGCGCACCCGCAGGTTCTCGCTCATGCCGGGAACCTGGGGGCGGATGGCACAGATACCGCGGACGAGAACGTCGACCGGCACCCCGGCCCCGGAGGCGCGGTACAGCGCGTCGATGACCTTCTCGTCGACGATGGAGTTGCACTTGAACCGGATGCGAGCGGGGAGTCCCGCAGCATGGTTGGCCACCTCCCGCTCGATGCGCTCGAGGAGTCCGGAGCGGATCGAGTGCGGGGCGACGAGCAGCCGATGGTACTCGGTGTTCATCGAGTACCCGGACAACTGGTTGAACAGGTTCGCCACGTCCTGGCCGACCTGGTCGTCGGTGGTCAGCAGCCCGAAGTCCTCGTAGAGCCGCGCGGTCTTCGGGTGGTAGTTGCCAGTGCCGAGGTGGCAGTACCGCCGCAGCCGGTCACCGTCGTCGCGCACCACCATGGACAACTTGCAGTGCGTCTTCAGCCCCACCAGGCCGTAGACCACGTGCACCCCGGCGCGCTCGAGCTTGCGGGCCCACTTGATATTGGCGCTCTCGTCGAAGCGGGCCTTGATCTCCACCAGCGCCAGCACCTGCTTGCCGGACTCCGCAGCGTCGATAAGCGCATCGATGATCGGCGAATCACCGGAGGTGCGGTAGAGCGTCTGCTTGATGGCGAGCACCTTGGGATCGGCAGCGGCCTGCTCCAGGAAGCGCTGCACACTGGTGGAGAACGAGTCGTAGGGGTGGTGCAGCAGCACATCCCCGCGCCGCATCGCCTCCAGCACGTTGGGCGCGCTGGCGCTCTCCTTGTTCTCCGCGAGGCTGCGGTTGGTCTTGGGCAGGAACGCCCGGTCCGACAGGTCCTCCCGGTTCAGCGCCACGAACGCCCACAGACCGCGCAGGTCCAGCGGGCCAGGGAGCATGAAGACCTCGTTCTCCGCGACGCCGAGCTCGCGCACCAGCAGGTCCAGGACGTGCGGCGCGAACGTCTGCTCGACCTCCAGGCGCACGGGCGGACCGAAGCGGCGTTTGCTGAGCTCGCGTTCCAGTGCCTTCAGGAGGTTCTCGGCGTCGTCCTCCTCCACCTCGAGGTCCTCATTGCGAGTGACCCGGAACAGGTGGTGCTCGATGATGTTCATCCCGGGGAACAACAGGTCGAGGTGCTCGGCGATGACATCCTCGAGGGGGACGAACCGGGAGTCACCGAGGGTCAGGAACCGGTCGAGGCTGGGGGGTACCTTCACCCGCGCGAACAGCTCGGTGCCGGTACCGGGGTTGCGCACGACCACCGCGAGGTTCAGCGACAGCCCCGAGATGTACGGGAAGGGGTGGGCCGGGTCCACAGCCAGTGGCGTGAGAACCGGGTAGATCTTGTCCCGGAACAAGTTGGCCAGATGCTGTCGCTCGTCATCACTGAGTTCGGACCAGCGGGTCAAGATGATGCCCTCGTCCACCAGTCCTGGGCGCACGTGCTGGCTCCAGCACACCGACTGCCGGCGCATCAGGTCGTGGGCGTGCATGAGCACGGCGTCGTGGACCTCGCGTGGCAACAGGCCGCTGGCGGCCTTGACGGCGATGCCCGCAGCGATCCGGCGTTTGAGCCCGGCGACCCGGACCATGAAGAACTCGTCGAGGTTCGAGGCGAAGATGGCCAGGAACTTGGCACGCTCCAGCAGGGGGAGATCCGGGTTCTCAGCGAGCTCGAGGACCCGCTGGTTGAAGGCCAGCCAACTCAGTTCCCGGTCGATGAACCGGTTCTCGGGCAGGTCCTGGGCCACAACGGCGGATTCGGATGCGGCAGCGGTCATGCCCCAAGGTTGCCAGAAGAAGGCCCGTTCGCGTCAGTGAGAGCCGAACGCGTACTGAACGTCGCAGTCCGCGCGGGTGAAGCCGAGGCGCTCGTACATCGCCACCGCGGCATGATTGTCGACGTCCACGTAGAGCATCACCGTGCGCAGACCCAGACCCTGCAGATGGTGCAGTCCCGCCGCGGTCAGCGCGCGGCCCAGGCCGGTGCCCCGAGCGCGATCCGCCACGGCCAGCACATACACCTCTCCGGTGCGCTCGTGCGCGTGACCCTCGCCGCCGTGCACCTTGGTCCAGTGGAAGCCGGCCAGTCCCTCGTCGTCGAATGCCAGCAGGAAACCCCGGGGGTCGAACCAGGGCTGGGCCAGGCGTTGTGCCAGATCGGCGGCGGTCCATGAACCCTGGTCGGGGAGGTCGGCGAAGGCCTGTGCATTCAGGCTCAACCAGTCGGCCTCGTCGCCGGCGCGGAATGCTCGCACCGTGATCCCCGCCGGTGGGGACACGTCAGGCACGTCGTGCAACGGGCGGGTGTACCGGCACAAGCCACGCACCGCGACCATCCCCGCCTCCCGTGCCAGGGCGGCCGCGGCGGCCAGTTCCCCGTGCGCCCAGATCCGGACCCCGGGCCCGGCTTGCGCGAGTACCTCGGCGAGCAGCTGCCTGCCGAGACCCTGGCCGCGAGCAGCGGGATCCACGAGGAACTCCGCCACGGGCTGCTCGTCGCCGGACACGTAGGCATACCCGACGATGTCGCCCTGGGAGCGTGCGAGCCCGTGCCGGTCCCGCTGGCCGCCGCCGGAACGCAGGTGGAGGTAGGTGTGCTCCGACAGCGCGGACACCCCGTCGGTGGCGAGCGCCCGGTCCAGGATCGCGTCGACCTCCTCGATGTCCTTCGCTGACACCCGGGAGGACCACCGGATGGCACAGTTCACTCGCTGAACTCCGGCTCGCGGTCGGCGCGTGGTGGGACCAGGCGGTAGCCGACGTTGCGCACCGTGCCGATCAGCCCCTCATACTCCGGGCCGAGCTTGGCCCGCAGTCGCCGCACGTGCACATCGACGGTGCGGGTGCCGCCGAAGTAGTCGTATCCCCAGACCTCCTGCAGCAGTTGCTGGCGGGTGAACACCCGGCCCGGATGCTGGGACAGGTACTTCAACAACTCGAATTCCTTGTAGGTGAGGTCCAGCAGCCGGCCCCGGACCGTCGCCGTGTAACTGCTCTCATTGATGAGCAGCTCGCCGTGCTGGATCTCCGGGCCGGTCTCCTGGTCGGTCTGGGCCTGCCGGCCCACCGCCAGCCGGAAACGGGCTTCAACCTCACCCGGACCCGCCGTGTCGAGCACGATGTCGTCCACGCCCCAGTCTGCGGACACCGCTGCGAGGCCGCCTTCGGTGACGATGAGTAGTACCGGCAGGTCCGATCCCGTGGCGCGGATGACACGGCACAGGCTGCGGACCCCGGGTAGGTCCCGGCGACCGTCGACGAGCAGCAGATCGGCCGCTGGGGCGTTCAGCAGGGCCCCGGCGTCGGCGGGCAGAATCCGGATCTGATGGGCCAGCAGACCGAGCGCGGGCAGCACGTGATCGCTGGGCTCGACCGCGTCGGTCATCAGCAGGACACTGCTCACTGGCCACCTCCGACCGTTCCCACGATATTCCAGGGGGGCTGTGCTGTGGCGCGCGGCAGTGCTCAGGCCGGGATGACCTGGCCGAGTGCAGCGATGACGTCGGCTTTGCGGGGCTGCCCGGCGGCCCGGGTCACGATTGCCCCTTCGGCGTCGAGCACCAGCACAGTGGGGGTGCGCGAGACGTTCAGCTCCCGGGCCAGCTCCAGGTGCTCCTCCACATCGAGGTCGAGGTGTCGCACGCCCGGGATCATCTGCGCGACCTCACCGAGGATCCTGCGCGTGGCCCGGCACGGGGCACAGAAGGCCGACGTGAACTGCACCAGGGTGGCGCGTTCCCCCAGGTCAGCTCCGACCCGTTCCGCAGTCAGCCGACCGGACTCACCTCGCTGACTCATTCGGCCATCCACCTTCGCGCGCCATAGGCCGAAGGCGGCGAGCAGCACCGCCACCGCGACCAGAATCCACACACCCGACATGTTGGGCGAAACACCTCCCATGACCAGGACATTCCACCGACCCGCGTACATTGGACCCAGATCATGCGTGGGAATACCTGTTGTTCACTGCCAGGTTCCTTACATTACCCCGATACCTGTGAGCGAGGGACTCGTGATCGATCCCCGCGGCACCCGGTTCTCCGCCGCCATCACCGCCATCGTCCTGGCCGTCGTCCTGCTCACGTACCCCGGGCCGGTGGCCGCGGTTCTGCTGAGCGTGCAGACGCTTGTGTTCGCGTTCTCGGCCATCCTCGGCCCGAACGCGCAGCCCTACGGCTGGGTGTTCCGCAAGGCGGTCCGCCCGCGCCTGTCCGCCCCCAAGCATCTCGAGGACCCCCTGCCGCCGCAGTTCGCACAGGCGGTGGGCCTCGTCTTCGCCCTGGCGGCGAGCATCAGCATGTTGCTGGCCTGGCAGCCCGGGGTGTACGTCTTCACCGGCTTCGCGCTGTTCGCCGCCTCCCTCAACGCCATCTTCGGCTTCTGCCTCGGCTGCGAGATCTACCTGCGGATCCGCAAGCTCATCCCCAGCAAGGCCATGCCCGCTCCCAGCGGCGAGCGCGTGCTGAACCTGACCGACCTGCGCACCCGGGCCTGACATGCCGCGCCTGGTGGTGCAGTTGACCACCGACGACGCGGAGAAGGTCGCGACCGCACTCACCATCGCCATGACCGCGGCGGCGGCCGGCGCGCAGGTGGACCTCTGGTTGTCCGGCCCAGCGACGCTGCTGGCGGTGCCTGACCGGGAGCCCGACGTCGGCCTGGACCACGCGCCGGACGCGCAGCAGGGGCTCGATGCGGTGGCCGGGGTCCACGTCTGCAGCCAGTGTGCAGCCCGCAGGGGCCTCACCGCCGCGGACCTGCGGCCGGGGGCCGACATCGCCGGCGCCACATCGCTGGTGGAGCAGCTGCTGGCCGGTGACACCGCACCGTGACCTACTGAGGCGCGGACCCGCAAGCAACGACTAGGCTGTACCCATGACCGAGCTCTTCTTCACGTCCCTGCTCGTGCTGGTGGCGGTGTTCATCGGATGGTTCGCCGTCTACGTCATCTACCGGCTGGTCAAGAGCGAATAGTGGATGTGCCCGAGGAACTCCTGCCCCTGTCGTGGCTGATCGGCCAGTGGGTGGGGGTGGGCACCGGCCAGTATCCGACGAGCGAGGACTTCCGGTTCGGCCAGGAGATCTGGTGCAGTTGTGACGGCCGGCCGTTCCTGGCGATGCACTCGCGGGCGTGGATCCTTGACGAGCAGGGCGACCGGGTCCGGCCCAGCGCGATGGAGTCGGCGTTCTTCCGGCCCCGCCCGGACAACGAGTTCGAGGCGCTGTTCACCCACCCGACTGGCTACGCCGAGGTCTGGCACGGCAAGGTCACGGTCTCGGACATCCGGGACGCGAAGATCACCCGGGCCAGCTTGGAGATGACCACCGACTCGGTCATGCGCACCGCCAGCGCCAAGGAGTACGTCGGCGGCCAACGGCTGTACGGCCTGGTTGCCGACGGGGACCTGGCCTGGACGTTCGACATGTCAGCCGTGGGCCAGCCACTGGGCAACCATCTGGCCGCCAAACTCAAGCGCGTGTGAGCGAGCAGTTCGAGTCCCGGCTGCGGGACCACGGGTACCGCCTCACCGGCCAGCGCCGGGAGGTCTGGGAGGCCGTGGAGCGCCTGCGGCACGCCACCCCGGACCAGATCGCCGCGGAACTGGCTGACGTCGACACCTCTACGGTGTACCGCGCCCTGGATGTTCTCGTGGAGGTGGGCCTGATCACCCACACCCACATCGGCCACGGACCGCCCGTCTACCACGCCGTGGACCCCACCCCACACTTGCATCTGGTCTGCCAGCGGTGCGGGGCGCAGGACAAAGCGCGGACATCGCCCTGGCGGCCGGGCTGCTGGCGGCCCTGCAGGCCGAGCACGGTTTCGCCGCCGACCTGGACTACATGGCGCTGCCCGGGTGGTGCGCGCAGTGCCGCGCTGAACACGATGCGACCTGACGGAAACATCATGGGGCCCGTCGGCGTTGTACAGGGCATGACCCATTTCGGCGATCCCTTCACCGAGCAGAAGCTGCTCGTGGCCGGCGAGGGCTGGGTGGGTCTGGACCGCGCGGTCCTGACCCTCACCGGTGGCGACCGGGTGACGTGGCTGGACTCACTGACCTCCCACCGCATCGAGGCGGGCACGAGCACGCAGGCCCTGATCCTCGACCCGCACGGCCACATCGAGCACGACCTGCACGTAGTCGACGATGGCACGACGACGTGGTTGATCGTCGCCGCCGACACCTCCGAGGCCTTGCGCGACCACCTCGACCGGATGCGGTTCCTGGCAGACGTGGTCGTCAGCGATGTCAGTGACACCTTCGACGTGGTGTGGATCCCCCGCCGCGAGCCATTCGGGGAACACCCCACCTGGCTGGTGCCGCTGGAGTACGCCGGGCTCGGCTGGACGCCGGCGGGTTCGGATCGCGGTGGCTCGGCGAGCAAGTACGTACCCTCCCGCCCGGACCGCTTGATCGGCGCCGAGGTCGTGATGGCCCGCGGCGAGCGTCCGCAGGGTCCGGAGTGCGGGACCTGGGCGCTGGAGGCGTTGCGGATCGCCGCCGGCGTGCCCCGGGTCGGGGCCGACACCGACCACAAGTCACTGCCGCACGAACTGGGGCTCATCGGTCCCGCGGTGCACCTGGCCAAAGGGTGCTACCGCGGCCAGGAGACCGTGGCCCGGTTGCACAACATGGGCCGGCCGCCGCGGCGACTGGTGCTCCTGCACTTCGACGGGGCCCTGCCGGATGCGGGGGCGGACCTCATGGCCGATGATCGAGTAGTCGGACGTGTCGGCTCGGTGGCCCAGCACTACGAACTCGGGCCGATCGGACTCGGTGTCGTCAAGCGCTCAGTGGATGTGAGCACCACGCTGCGCGCCGAGGGCATCGCCGCGTCCCAGGAACCGGTGGTCGCAGCAACGTTGTGAACCCTCGAGCACAACGCGAAGGAACAGGAAGGCACGCATGATCACGATGTACACGACCACCTGGTGTGGCTACTGCACCCGATTGAAGGCGCAGATGGCCCGGCAGGGCCTGGAGTTCACCGAGGTGAACATCGAGGAGAACCCGGCGGCCGCGGATTTCGTGGGTAGCGTCAACGGCGGCAACCACGTCGTCCCCACCGTGGTGCTGCCGGACGGCACCCCTCTGACCAACCCCGGCATCAACGAGTTGCTGGCGGCGGTGCAGTAGCCCGGCTGCTGCGCCGGTAGGCGCTGACGAACGGATCCCCCTCGATCCAGAACCGCCAGTGCCGGTTCGCCGCCCGGCTGACGCCCACGCGCGGACCGCTCACCACCGGCACGGCTGCGTCTGCGGCCGCAAGTCGCAACCGACCCGTGCGCAGGTCCGCCCCGTTGTCCGCCGCGGACACGGCCAACGCCTGGCCGAGGCGCCCGGGACCCCGGGCGAGGTCCCCGCGGCCGCCGCGCCGGCCCCGCGCGACGTCCGTTCCCCACACCACTTCCCCGGCGCGCAGCAGGATCCCGCCACCCACCCCAGCGGGGTGGCAGACGACGTTGAGGCACCAGTGCATGCCGTAGCTCAGATAGACGTAGGCGTGCCCCGGCGGGCCGAACATGACTGCGTTGCGGGCGCTGGGACCGCGGTGGGCGTGACTGGCGGGGTCACGCTGTCCGGCGTAGGCCTCCACCTCGACGATGCGCACGGAAACCAGGTCGTCGCGGATGACCGCCCCGAGCAACTGCGGTGCGACCTCCTCCGCCGGTCCGGCGAGCGCATCGATGAGGTCGGGCATGCCGCCATTGTCCCGCCGGCCGGGGGTCCGGCGGCGAGGTGCATGGGGTCAGGGTTGCGCGGTCGAGGTCGCGAGGGTGGAGTTCGTTCATTCTCCAACCTCACGCGGAAAGCGCAGTGCCGGGCTCCGGGGACACCTCGGCCACGCCATGATGGACCAGTGGAACTCACCGGCGAACAAGCCGTGGCCGCCCGACTGGGCAACCTGCGGCTGAGCACGCCCGGCGCCAGCGCGGCGGACGTCGCCGACTGGTGCGGCGCTCTGCAGGCCCAGGATCTGACCAGCGGCAAGTGGTCGCTGGGAGTCCGCCTGCCGGGTGTCACGGAAGCCGACATCGATGCCGCGCTGGCCGCCGGCGAAGTACTGCGGACATGGCCGATGCGCGGCACGATCCACCTCGTCCACCCCCGCAATGCGCGCTGGCTGGTGGAGCTCACCGGCCGCCGCGCCCTGCTGGGCCTGAAAGCCCGTTGGGACTACCTGGGCCTGGACCGGGCCACTGTCGACAAGGCCGCCGAGGTCCTGGGAGCTACGCTGCAGGGGCGCCGCCTCACGCGCACCGCATGCCTGCAGGCCCTCGAGGACGCCGGGATCGACACCTCCGGCCAGCGGTCGTACCACCTGCTGTGGCACACCGCGCAGCTCGGGATCACCTGCATCGGGCCCAACGAGGGCACCGAGCAGACCTTCGTGCGGCTGGACGATTGGGCCCCTGACCCGCTCACGCCGTCCCGCGATGAGGCCCTTGCGCTGCTGGCCACGATGTACTTCCGCAGCCACGGTCCGGCCACCCGCGAGGACTTCCAGCGCTGGACCGGGCTGACGGCCACCGACAGCAAGCAGGCGATCGCCGAGGCCGGACTCGACAGCGTCACCGTCGCCGGCCAGCCGATGTACACGGTCGCCAGCCAGGTATCAGACGTGCCACCGGCGCTGCTGCTCCCCGGCTTCGACGAGTACATGCTCGGTTACAAGGACCGTTCGTTGTACATGCAGCCCGAGCACTTGCGCCGCGTCGTCCCCGGCGGCAACGGCATGTTCAAGGCCACCGTGGTGGAGCACGGCCGGATCGTCGGGATCTGGCACCGCAAGGTACTAGCCCGTAGCGTGCGCGTGACGGTCACGGGCTTCGGCGGCCTGTCGGCGCGCAGCAGGACCGCGATCGAGACCCCCGCGGCGCGGTACGCGGCGTACCTCGACAAGCCCCTGGACCTGCGGTTCGACTGACGCCCGCCGCGCCTCCCGGGAGGGCCCCGGCATCACCGCTACCGTCGGGGTCTGTGAGGCGCCATGTCCAAGCCGGATGACACCCAGACCCAGTCGCTGGAGCCCGGCGCCCTGAGCGGGCCGCTGGGGGCGTGGTTCAAGCGTCCGCTGTCGCCCTGGAGCGCGCACGCCTTCACGGTCGCCATCGTGCTGGTGCTGGTGGCGTGGGCGGCGACGACCATGCTCGGCAGGGTCTGGTATCTGCTCTGGTGGTTCATCATCGCCGCCTTCCTGTATTTCGCACTCGCTCCCGCGGTCGACTGGCTGGTCGGGAAGGGGCTGAAACGGGGGCTGGCCACGGCACTGGTCATGCTCGGGCTGATCGTCAGCATCCTGGTCCTGCTCATCGCGATGACCCCGCTGATCGTGGGGGAGATCCAGGCGATGATCAAGGACCTGCCCCTGCTGCTCACCAATCTGAAGGACTTCGCGTCCCGCTTCGGCGTCAACATCGACATGCTGTCCAACACCAGCCAGGCCCAGCAGGCGTTGTCGTCGCTGCAGGGGCACCTGCCGGACATCGCCGGCGGCGCAGTCAGCATCACCAGTGCGCTGGTGGGCGGATTGTTCGAGTTCTTCGTGATCCTGCTGTTCACGTTCTTCCTGCTCGCCAATCAGGACCGGTTCCGCCGGTTCGTGCTGTCATTCCTCACCCCCGGCACTCAGACCGTCGTCGGGCAGGCATGGGACATCGCGGTGTACAAGACCGGCGGGTACCTGTACTCCCGGATCCTCACGTCGCTGCTGGCCGGCAGCGTGGTCGGGGTCGCGCTGTGGCTGCTGGACTGCCCGTACGCGGTGGCGCTGGCCATCTGGTACGGCCTGGTCTCGCAGTTCCTGCCGACGATCGGCACCTACGTCGCCGCCGTGCTCCCGTTGATCATCCTCGTGACCCGCAACCCCATGGATGCCCTGATCTTCCTCGCCGTGCTGGCCGCCTGGATCCCCTTCCAGGACTACATCATCAGCCCTCGCGTCTCAGCCCGGACGATGGCGCTGGCGCCGGCAAGCGCGCTCATCGCCCTGCTGGCCGGCGGTGCGTTGTTCGGTCCGCTGGGGGCGTTCCTGGCCCTGCCGGCCGCGGCGGTGATCCAGAGTGTGGCGACCGCCTTCTTCCCGCGGCATGCGGTGGTCGAGGAGGCTGCAACCCGGGGCTAGCGCCAGCGGCGGATGTTCCGGCGGTCGATGTGAGCACCGTGGCATGGCAGGGAACCCTGCTGCCGGTCAGCGCCATGGCCGGACCGTACGAGTTCAGCGCGACCCGCTCGGCGGGTTTCGCCCCCACTGCGGTGGGTGCCGCGTTGGCGGCGGTGCACCTGTCCGCGCGGATCGACGCCTACACCGGCCCGGCGGTGTTCACCGCGACCATCGGCGACCAGGTCGCCGGTGACACCGCCACCTTGTTGCAGGCCACCACCGCGGCGTACACGGCGCTGGCCGCCGAGGCCGGCGTCACCAACGGTGACCCCGTGCCGGCCCCGACCGGGCAGGTCACCGGCTGGCACATCGCCGGCTTCGACCCCTCGTCGCTCACCGAGGTGCAGCTGCTGGTGGACACCCCCGACGGTGCCAGCAGCGTGTTCACCGTCGCGGTCCAGTGGGTGGACGGTGACTGTAAAACTCGCCCCGCCAATCACACCGGCCGGCGTCGAGTTCACCGTCACCGCCCCCGACCCGAGCCTCACCTACACGCCGTTCGTCACCGCGGGGCAGGACAGCCCGTGAACCGGCCCGCAACATCGGGTGCGGTGCTGGCCCTGCTGGTCGCGCTGGCCCCGGCAGCGCACGCCGATGACACCATCGGCACCCCGCAGCCCCAGCCCCGCAGCCCCCCGCCGTCCCGGCGCCGCAGACCACACCGCAGCCCCCAGCCTCGCCGGTCGGCAGCGCGCCCACGCCCGTACCCGTCTTTGCCTGGACCGTGTTCGGGCCGGCCCGCCGGCTGGCACCGCCGGAGGGCCTCACCCCGCTGCGCCCAGCACCCGCAGCCCTGCAGGACCCCGGCGACCAGCTGGGCATCGCGACCAACCGGACCCCGCTGCACCCGGACCTGACCGCCGGCCCGCCCGCACACCCGACGCCGGTGCCGGGTTCACCGGTGCCGCGGTGGTCAGGAGCAGTCGGTGAAAGGACTCGCGGCAGGGGCGCTGGCGGTCGTGCTCGGGATTCCCGCGCTGCTGCTGGTCGTGCTGATCGGGGTGTCCCCGGGCGCGGCGGGTGCCACCGCGCTGGGCCCGGCCGTCCCTGCCGCATACCACCTGGCCATCCTGGCCGCCTCGGCGTCCTGCCCGGGGCTACCCGCCCCGGTCCTGGCCGCGCAGATCGACACCGAATCGGGTTTCAACCCGCGGGCTGTGTCCCCGGCCGGGGCCCAAGGCATCGCCCAGTTCATGCCAGGAACCTGGGAAACCTGGGGCACCGACGGCAACGGCGACGGGTTCAAGGACCCCTTCGACCCCGACGATGCGATCGCCGCGCAAGGCAAGTTCATGTGCGCACTGCTCGAACAATTCACGACGATGAAGGGAACCCCGGTCATCGAACTGGCCCTGGCCGCCTACAACGCCGGGCCCGGCGCGGTGGACACCTACCACGGCATCCCGCCCTATCCGGAAACCCGCACCTACGTCACCACCATCATGACCAAAGCCGCATCACCGGACTTCGCGGTAGCACCGGCGGCAGGGGGGGCCAACGGCAAGGTCGACACGATGATGCCCAAAGGCGTCACCAACCCCCGCACCTCCGAACAAGCCGTCCAGTGGGCCCTGAACATGGTCGGTGAATACCAGTACTCCGGCCACTGCCTGCGATTCGTCACCCTCGCCTACGGCTACAGCGCAGGCCTACCCCGCGCCTACCAGGTGTGGGAAAGCTCCCCGGAATACCTGCACCATCCCAAAGACCTCAACCCCCCACGCGGGGCAGTCCTGGTGTGGGACCCGCGCACCGGCGACGGCGCCGGCCACATCGCGATCGCCCTCGGAGACGGCCGGATGGTCACCACCACCGGCGGGGCGATCAGCATCATGAAGATCGACGCCTACATCGACATGACCTACTACTACGGCTGGATGCCCCCCTACATCCAGGGCACATAGACGTGCTCGAGTCGCCGTCGTCAGCAGATTCACCGTGGACTACCTGCTGAATGCTGTAACAAGGTTCTGAGGCCGTGTTCGACAATGGCAGCGTGGACGAGGAACAGCCTGCTGCGCAGGTGCGAAACGCAGACGTCTTCGCAGGCGCCGTCACCCATGTTTTGAGTTCTCATCTGTCACGCAGTGCCGCATTCGAGAAGCGAGCGGTGGCGCTGCTATCCACCATCACTGCAGTCCTCACGTTTCTGCTTGCGGCACTAACCATCGGTGACATGGGCCCGATGAACTTGGCCGTAAAGATTGCCGGATCGTTATCCCTGCTCGGTCTGGTCGCTTCGGCGGTGTTCGCGGTGCTGACTCTTCGGCCACTCAACGTGCAGTTGATCGCCCCGGCCAGGCTGACTGAGATGTGGGTCGAGCAGACTTCCCAGCCCGATGCCATCGTCCAAGTCACGGCACAACTGGTCAGGGATGCACCAGAAGAATCCAGTGGTAAAGACGGCATGAACAAGCCAGGGGTGTTGCAATCAGCACACGACGAAGCCCAGACTCGGGCCAAGTGGCTTTCTTGGTCGGTGTGGACACTTCTGGCAGCCTTGGTCTGCCTTGCTTTCGCGGCAGGGGCGGTCTTGTGGGGGACAATGTCCACGTGAGTGACAAACCCCATCCCCCGCCGAAGCCCGTGCCGGCCCCGAAGGTGCTGCCGTTGAAGCCTGCCAAGACCATCAGCGGCAAACGCGGATCTGATCCATCAGGAACCCAGACGCGCTGACGCAAAGCCAGGACATTGAACAGGAGGATCCGAAAGGCGGGTTACACAGTGGATCAGGATTGGGTCTTGCAGCAACTGGATGTGTTCATAGAGCAGACCGCGCCTATCAACAACAGCGGCGTCTTTCATTTCAGCGCTACCGGTAGGCCCTCGGTATCTCGTGAGAACGTGTTGGGTCAGTGGGTGATAGTCAAGCGCGTCCTCGCCGAGGTCTACCCCGATTGGCAGCAGCACGAACACGGCAGCAAGTCATACGAGTTCCGGGCTCAACGGGACGCGGCCATAGCTGCCCGATCCATGATCGCCCGACGCGCCGAAATCGAAGAGAACCTCAAACCCTCCGGGCCGCAGTTGGCCGCAGAACAGTTCCGCCCGTGGGTATGGACCGATGCGGTTCGCACAAGATGGGCCCGAGCAGGGTACGACGACGCCGTGCTAGCGGCCTCCCGGGATCTGAACGAACAACTCCGCCTACTGGCCCGACGTGACGATCTTGGCGAGGTCAAGCTAATCCAGGACCTGCTCGGTGAAGCCGAACCGAACCCTGGGCAAGTACGGCTCCGACCTCCTGCCGACCTCGACGCCGATACGAGGACGAGCCTGCGTCGGGGGACCATGGACTTGGGTAGAGCATGCTTCATGCTGGCCCGTAACCCCCGGGCGCACCGCACCGAAGAGACCGGCGTGCAAGAAGCACTGGAGCACCTGGCCATGATGTCGGCGTTCGCCCGCAGCATCGAGCAGTTCGAGGTCGCTCTCGGCTGATCCTCCGTTGGCCTGGGCAATGCTGCCGCGTACTGGACTGCGGGAGGATCATTGTTGGTGTTCTGCTCGTCGGCGAGGGGGAGGATACGGACTCGGCGATCGTGGTTTCGCTGGTTGCGGCGTAAGCCTCGCCTGCGGTTGCAGGGGAACTGGGTGTTCCGTCAGCTGGTGGCGTAACTCGTGCGGATCAACGGGAGGGCCCTCTCCAGGTCGGCATTCGTCGTGATCTTGATTTCTAGGTCGCCGGTGCCGAAGTGACCTATGGTCCGCACGTCACGCGTGAAGCCCGCCGCGAGTTCGATGGTGTCGGGATTGACCTTCACGTACACCAAGAGCGTGGCCGAGCTCGGGTGGACTTCCACGCACGCGAAGTTCTTGATGCGCCGGTATGCGAAGTAGAGCTTACGGGTCGTCATCGTCACGTCATCGCCGAGCGCTAGGAGTTGAGCGTCCAAGTCCGCGTAGAGACTCTTGAGCGAAGCCGAGGCTTTGGCGAGCAGCTCGGTTACAGTTGCGGCCGACTGGGCTTTGCCCTTCTTCCGCCCTGAGGACAACGTTGCCTGGGCCAGCGGTGGGAGCCGCTGCCCGCCGTCGATGCGACAAGGTCCAGGGTGAGGAACCCTTCGTCGAAGTCCCGATAGCGGACCAGCTCGATGGACCGGCCCATCTGAGCGATGGCATGTTCGTCGTACCGTGTGAAGTCGCTGGCCACACAGACCAGGCGTGGCGCGGTCCAGTCAATGTCTGAGAACGCGTCGCTTCCAAGGCGGGTCTGGACCAACACGGTGAAGTCGCCGCGGTGATCCATCAACCAGTCCAGGTAGAACAACCCTTGGTTGATGACGTTCTCGTTCACCGCCCTCTTGTATTCGAAGATGACGGGGCTGCCGTTCTCGTCAAGTCCGAGGCTGTCGATGCGACCTCCATGCTTGGGGCCGGTGGAGAACTCGCTGGCGAGGAACCGCACACCGAAGAGGGTCTCCATGTTGCTCTCGATGACTGTCTGCAGGGTCTTCTCCAGGGCTACGGCACCCCGGTGAGCTCCTCGGCTTGCCCGTTGACCAGGCGGAACAGTTTGAGATCACTCATCACTGCCCCTGGGCAGGATCGGGGATCGCCTCATGCCGAACGTACGTCACCGAGAAGGCCTTGACCCGCCGGAAGTCCTGAACCCGGCTGGCCATGTCGAAGGCGTCGCTGGAGACGTACTGGTAGACGTCCAGGCCTCGACCCAGGAGGATCTTCCATCCGGTGTCGGTAACGATGTCCCGGTCATGGATGGTGCGGGTTTTGTCGGGGTCCACGGTGAACTTGATGCCGGCGGCTGCGGCGGCCTGCATGATCTGGGCGAGGAATTCCAGTTGCCTGCGCGCACGTTCCGGGTCCTCGTCTTCGATCGTGATCAGCTTGACGGTGACTTCTGCGTCATCGGCTTTGAGTTTGGCAACGGTCTCGATTAACTCCATCAGGTTGCGGGCCTGGTGGAACATGCGCACGTAGGGGTCGGTGATCGTGATCTCGGTTGCGCCGGCCAGGTACGGGCCGAAGAGCCGATCGTAGGAGACGCCTTTCTGGTTCTCCTGGAACTGCAGCTGACCGGCCTGCGGGCCAGGCTCGGTGCTCTCCGCCGCACCCTCGGGCTCTGGAGTCTCAGCCTCGGCTGGCGCAGCAACGGGCGGGCCGGTCAGGGGATCCGCGCCATCATCCTGGCTTTCGTCCCCATCGACACTGCTGCGCCGGCGGCGGTAGTAGGTGGGGTACTCGTCCTCTTCAAGAGTCGTGACAGTGCGGGTCTGTCCGGACATGTCTGTGTAGGCGAACTGGACCTCGGTGATGGTGGCGTCCATGCGGACGAGTTGATCCTTGACCCGCTTGCGTCCCTCAATCGATAGGCGCAGGATCTCTTCGATCTCCTCCGTGGTGGCTTCCGCAGCAGGGTAGAGGATCTTCATCAGCCCCGAGAACGTCTTGTGGACCCCGTCCCGGTCGCGGGTCGAAATGTCGGATGACAAGGTGAAGTCCGATTGGTACCGGTCGGAGAAGTCGAGAACTCGCATGGATTTGAGGATTTCGGCGATGTAGTCCACGACGAAGCCGTAGCCGTCGGAGAACATTTCACCGCGGATGATGTCCATCTCCCAGCCGGGGATGTAGTGGTGCAGCCGGTCCAGGAACGCCGAGTCGTGGTACGCGGTAGGCAGTTCGTCGAACAGGTCGGAGTGTTTGAGCATGAAGGGCACGGTGTGCTGGGTGTTGCCGACGAACACCATCGACGCCTCCGCACCGAGGGTCTCGATCCCACGCGAGAAGGTCTTGTTGGCCATGTAGTTCTTCATGATGTCGACCAGCGCCTTGTCCGGGCGTTTGCCTTTGCCAGCAAACTCGTCGAAGGCGACACAGTCCCAGTAGCCGACCAGACCGAGGCGGCCGTTGGCGTTGTTGACGAACAGCTTGGCCACGGTGACCTCGCCCCCGGAGATCAGCATGCCGTGGGGGGAGAACTCGGAGTAGATGTGGGACTTGCCGGTGCCCTTGGGTCCCAGTTCGATGAGGTTGTAGTTGCGTTCGCAGTAGGGGATCAGTCGCACGAGCTGGATGAGTTTGTCGCGTCGGCCGAACATGGCCGGGTTGAACCCGATCGACTGGATGAGCAGGTCGATCCACTCATCGGTGCTGAACTCCCGGCGGGCAGCCAGGTAGGCGTCGTTGTCGAAGTTGGACAGTTGGATCGGCTTCAACGATCCGAGCACCCAGGGCACGGACGTGGCGTCGAGTTGGTGGTCGTATTCGACGTCACAGATGCACCACACCCGCCGACGAGCAGTTTGGGGTGGGTCTTGACGGTGCCCGGCTCGACCAGGACCTTTTTGATGCCGAGGTTGGCGAACTCGGCCTCGTACACGTCGTCCTTGTCGTTGAGGGCCACCGAGATTTTGTCGATCACCTTGTGGCGGCCCTTCTCCCGAATGGTGGAGCGGATCAGGCCCGCCTCGTTGCGGTTGACGTAGTGCCGGGCCAGGATCTGGCGCACCGTTTCAATGCCGGTGGCGATAGTGGCCTCATCGTCGGTGGCGCAGTACTGACCCAGCAGGTACTCCAGCACGTAGGAGGGCACGATGGCGTTGCCCTTGACGGCCTTGACCAGGTCCTTGCGCACGACCGATCCGGGGAACGCCGCGTTGATCTTGCGGTCGATGTCTTCCATAGCGCGTCTCCTAGAAATCGAAATCGGCCGTGAACGAGCGGCGCAGCGTGTAGGTGGCCCTGGTGTAGGTCGTGAAGTGCGTTGTCTTGGGTACCGGGGCTTCCAGGCGCAGCTCGACCTGTTGGCCGTCGTGGGCATCGGCGGCCGTGGTCAGCAGCAGTTTCACCGTCACGGTTCGGTCGCGTGGGTCGGCGGCCTGCAGGTCGAAGGTGTGGCTGACCTGGTCGGAGATCAGCTCGTCGCCGGCGTACAGGCCGACGCGAAGGGTTCGGGGTTGCACCTTGTCCCCGACAGCGGTGGCCTGGTACATCTCCACCAGGATCTGGCCCGTCGTGATGGTCGTGGACCTGACCACCAGCTCGACGTCCACGATGCGCACGTCGCTGCTGCGTTTCTTGTTCACGGCGAGCACGGGGATCACGATCTCCTGCAGTGCGGCCCCGCCGTGCACGTACCGGGTGCCGGATCCTGGCCGGCGTAGCCGACCGATGGACTTCGGGATCAGCACCTCGAGGTCGCCTGCCAGGTCGAGGTCCCGGGCACTGAACTTGGTGAATGCATTCGTGACTTTGAGGTCGCGGCCGAACACGAACCGGCTGCTGCGATGCACCAGGGTATCGCCGTGCGGTGGTTCGGAAATGAACTCGCTGTCGTCGATGGGGGTGTCTTGGTAGATGAACCCGTGGTCGGCGGTGATCAGGATGTTGTTGGCGTTGGCGTTGGCCAGCTTCCGGAGCAAGCCCAACAGTTCGGTGAAGGTCTCCTCGGCTGCTGTGAAGACTTGAGCCTCGGTGGCCTTGGCGTCACCGCGCTTATCGATACGGTCGTGATACACGTACAGGACCTGCACCGACTTCAGCAGGTCGCGGGCCTCATCCTTGGTCATGCTGAGGAAGGTCTCCGCCTGGATCGCTGTCCCGCCTACCGGTTCCAGAAGCTTGGCCCGGTTCTCCGTACCTGCGGACGGTTCGCCGTCGACGTGCACGAACCCCTTGTCGTCGGGCTGCAGCGTCGCGTGCGGTAACAGGGCAGCCATGCCGAGCCTGGGTGTAACTGGGCAGGACGCCGAGCATGTAATCGAGGTCGGCGTCGAATCGATCCTGCTGTCGGATCCGCGTCCGCAGCTCGTCGGCAACCTCATACCGGAGGCCATCGGAGATGATGACGACCACCTTGTTCCGGCCGCCCTTGAGAACGGGAGCGACGCGGGTGTCGAAGAATCGTTGCTGGGACCGCACCGTCGCGGCTCGCCACGGGTGAGCAGTGTCAACGTGGTGCTGCCACGCGTCGCCTAGTGGGCGTAGGAACTTGTTGGAGTAGAACTTCTCCACCTTGTCTCGCAGGCCTTCGAGGACAGGATGATTGTCGGCTGCTCGGGTGTGGAAGGTGAACTGACGGTAGTGCTGATCGATGTGGAACCACGACCCGGCGTACTTGGACAGCCCGTCATCGAAGGAGTCGATGGACGGGCTGAAGGACTCCACCGCGGCAAGGAAATCCGCGGCGGCGCCGATCGCTTGGTACAGGTGGTCGAGGATGTGTTGGTCGTCGCCGGGATCGTTGACCCAGAATGTGCGTCGACGTTCCCGGACCCAGTCGGCGACCTCGCGGCTGGGCATGCTGCGCTCGGTGACCCCTGTACTCAGTGCGGTGAGGATCTTCTCGTCGAAGGCTCGGAAGGCATCCGATTGTTGCAGGGTCCGGACGTCCTGGGCGGCGATCTTGTTCTTGACGTCCAGCGCCTGGGCCGCAGCCGTGGACAGCGCCCGGAAGCCGGGGGAGTACTTCACGCTGTCCTGCCAGCCACGGAAGAACACCGCCGCCGCGGCTGCCTTTCGCCCCTCGGCGTCAGTGCCTCGGGAGGGCTTGACGCCTGTCAGCGACATCTCGAACAGCCACAATGAGAAGTCCTCGATCGTCGGTGTTTCCGGCGCGTAGCCGTACTGAGCGGCGTTGGCATTCCAGAGGTATCTGTCCAGCCGGCACTGGCTGATCAGATCCGCGGCCCCATCCTCACCGTCGGCGGCCTCCTGGAGCAGCGCCCGCAGCACCGAGTCCAGGGCGTTGTCATCGGTCCGGACGATGACCGCCAGCATCTTCAACCGCACCGTGTCGGGGGAGTCGTCATCGGACAGCCGCTTGGCTAAGGCCGTGCGCCGCTTGGCGGTGGTGAAGAACTTGCCATGCTCGGACGCGAGGTGTCCGGCGCCTTCCGGGAGTCCGACGTCTTGGGCGAGCAGGGTTTCCCGGTCGGCCACGAAACTGCCGTATGCCAGTTCGACGTCCAGCAACCAGTTGTGCCGCTCTTCTGGCGGTTCACCCGGCCGGTACAGCAGGAACCGGGCGGTTGGTTCGTCACGGAGGATGCGGTGTTTGAGCCCGAACTCGTTGTTGGCCACGGTGAGGACAGTCACGTCGTCCAGGGCAACCGCCGTGGAATCATCACCGAACTGTGTTTCGGGGTCGGACCACACCACGATCCGGTGGCGCACGAAGAGCCGTTCGAGCGCCCGCGTGATCTGATCGGTGGTCGGGGAAATGTCACTCATCGGCGGTCAGTCCGGGGATCTTCTTCAGCGCCGCCCCGAACTTGGGGTAGTTGGCCTTGACCCCGTCATCGAGGTCGATGGTGATCTGTTGGGCGGCCAGGGGGTACAGCACGTCGTGCTCGTAGTCCGATAGTTCGGTGAGCATCTTGCGGATCTGATCAGCCTCTTTACGTGCGGCGGTCTTCTCCTTGGTGGAGGCTGCCTCCGATACCTCGGTGGCCGAGAGGGTGGCGAGCCGGGCAGTGAGCTTGGCCTGGAACTCCCGCAGGTACTTGTTCAACACCACACTGACCGTGTCGGGGCGGTAGCGATGCATGTAGATCAGGGCGTTGAAGCTCCCCTTGGGAGAGGAGAACATCCAGTAGATCGGTCGTTTCTTGTACCGCTGCACGTGGTCCTTGTAGAAGTCGCGCACGAAGAATGTGCGGATGTCCTTGCCAAGGGAGTCCTCTAAGAAGCGCAGGTTCTCCTGGAGATGCTGCTCACCCAGCGACGCCTTCAGGAACTCCCGAAATCGCCCGACAATGTCGTCAGGAAACCACTCTTCCGCCAAAATCGGCATGACGTTGTCCTCATCCGGAACGAACGTCGGAGCCGGCACCCGCGCCAAGTACTCCGCCAGCGTTCCCCCCTGACTCGCAAGAATGAGGCCGGGCGTATCGAGGCTGTAGCGACCCAGCATGCAACCGACCGCATAGGAGACCAACTCCCGCATCGTGTCCTGACGGAACCTCGTCCAGCGCTCATCTTCTGTCAGTCGTACGTCATACCGATAGGCAGGATTCACCGTGAGGGTAATCTGCTCAATCGGCACATCCGGGCCCATCTCGACGGAAAGTCCGTAGGCATCGATGAGAAGGCGATTGTTCTCCTCCTCAAGGCGCTTCACGTCCGCGACGGTGTCCCGGTTCCGGGAAGTCCATGCGGCATACATGGACTCCAGTGTTGGCGTCACATCAGAGGATGCCGCCAAGATCGGAAGGGCCTGAAAGTCCCACGATCGTTCATAGGCGTCCCAATCGTCACGTGTTTTCGCGATGCAGGTAGCCGCGTTCAATTCGAGGACCTGGCTATTCTCCGCAACCGGGATCACGGGGAGAGTACCAACATGGCCGCTCTGGAAATCAAGAGTCGGCGCCACGAGCCTGAGGAACTCCGGCGTCAACTTGGAGTTCAGGAGCGCGGCGAGCTGGTTGTTACTGAAGCTGTGAGTGAAGATGCAAGGCCCTGTGGATTCGAATATGAAGCCTTCGTCGAATGAGCGGAACGCGGGCAACGAACTTGACACCCTCGTCCAAGTCAGGCCCGGACGGAAGTAGTTGTGGACGTTCCTGAGGTTTGAGCCCGAGGATTCCTGAGTGCTCGCCCGTTGTCCCGCCAATCGATCACGTAGTCGTGATTCCCGTACCACTTTCTGTACGGACCGCCCTTCTGGCAGGGTACCATCTCGGTCCCCAACCGTCTCGAACCAGAGCCTGAGGTAATGCTCATTGTCGCCGGTGTCTAGGCCTTTCCCGACATCTGCCAAGTCTTCCAGGGGTGTCGACTCGTCAAAGATGGTTCGACGGGGGCTGGCCCAATAGGCCAGCGGACTCCCGGTAATCTGCCGAACTCGCGAGCGCCAATCGCGTATCGATTGCGTGGGTCTCGCTCAAGGAAGACCCGGTCCTTAGATGCCGACTGGGGTGCGCTGTTCAGATCGAAGAAAGTGCCCTCGAAATCTACGATCTTATGGTTAGCAAGCGAGAAGACCGTTGCCTGAGCAATCTTCGAATTCATCGATGGGAAGCTGTTGTATCCAATTTGCGCCATCGTTGTGATGGTCTTCTCTCGAAGCAGTCGCTCACGCATCCTCTGGTATGAAGAGAGGAACATCCAACTCTGCATGGTGACCATCGCGATGTTGCCGAGATTCTTAGCCAGGCTGTAGCTGCGTTCGATGAAGCAAGCGAAGAGGTCGCTCCTGGCACTTGGAAAGTGATCTTTGGCGAACTTCTTCAAGAGCGCGTTCATGCTCCCGCTGCCCATGTAAGGCGGATTCATTACCACAACGTCGTAGTGTGCGGCCAACAACTCACCCTGGCGCACCAACAGCCCGATTTGTCTCAGAACTTCGGCCAAGAAGAGGTCTTGGCTAGTCACCTCACTGAGCTGTTTAAGCGCCGGTAGTTTCGCGGCCAGTTGCTCGGGCACCTCAATCAGTGAGCCAAACGTTGTGGCGTGCTCAAAGAGCGCCTTCAGGTCTGTGAGGTCGCCCGCCTCAAGCCCATAGTCCGCGAGCGTTACTCCCTGCGCGCAGTATTCCGAGTCGAAGCCTGCGCTATCGACTATCGTCGTGATGTTGAGTTTCACACCGCGTTTGAACAGCCCTCGGTCATCTGCGCGGCCTTTCATCATCAGAGCGAAGCCCGTCAGTTGCGCTGCGCGAGAGTCGATGTCTAGGCCCCAAAGGTTCTTTTCCAAGATCAGGCGAGCCACGTCGCGTTGTTGGTAGCCGCGTTCCAGGTAGATGGCCTTGAATAGGTCATAGGCCTCCACGAGGACATGTCCTGAGCCACTGGCCGGGTCAACAAGAGTCAGACCCTCGGGGTTGAGTGACTTAGGGGTGAGTGTGTCCAGGTTGGCCTGCACTTGATCCGTCTGTTTGGCAGGCTCGACGTAGTAGTCCATCTGCTGCCGTAGTGAAGAACTCGGGAAGGTGTTCAGCCACATCGCTCCCAGCGAGTTCTGGACCATGTACTTGACGATCCAATCCGGCGTGAAGAGCTGGGTGGCAGCCGGGATATCCTCAGACGCTACGACCCCGCCCATGACCTGGTCCTTCTTGTCTGAGATGTAGAACTGGTACAACCAGCCGATTACCTCGACATCCGCGCACGCCTCGACACTCAACGCGGCCGCGGTCTTTGCGACGATGGAGTTCTCCGACAACAGGTCAGCTGGCAGCAACAGTTCGGTCTCGTCACCGATGCGTTCAAACATGAACGGCATAGACGCATACAAGTGGTTGCAGTGGGCGGTGAGCAAAAGCCGGTATGCCTCCTGCTGCGGGTCCGAGCTTGACACCCGACCGGCTAGTAGGTCGATGACCCGCTCAGCTTTGGCCCCGAGTACCTGGGCGTCGACGCTGCCGGCTTTGGCCTCGGCCAGCACCTCCGGCTGCCCGATCGCCTGTCCGGAGGCGGGTGACACCACTGCGACCGGGTTGTAGCGGTTGGCGTCCATGAACCGTAACGCCACGATCCGGTTGAACCAGGTGTACGCGACTCGGTCGACAACAGCCTGCCGGCCCTCCTGGCCGACTGCCTTATCGAGCCGGGCGACCGTCGCGGCGGATTCGCGCCGCTGGGGCTTGCGGGATCCAGCACCCCGTCCAGACGCGAGGCCACCTCCTGCAGCAACTGGCTGCGTGCGCCGGTAGCGAATGACTTCAGGGCGGTAGTGTCCATCAGCGCGACACCCTCTTCCCGGCGCGGATCTGCTGCACCAGGGTCTCGCGCAAGGCCTCCAGGTACTCCTCGATGTCGCTCTCGCTCTGCAGTAGGGTCCTGTCGAAGGGAATGGTGAGCGCGTTCAGGGCCACCGTCACGGCCGGTGGGGTGGGACCGTCCTGACCAAGGTAGGTTGACGGGATGAGGGCGTCGAGCAGAATGGGGTATTCGACACTCACGAAGGCGTCGTGCGCCTGGTGAATGGCGGCTGCATTGTCGAGGCGCTCGAGGGATGCCAGGAGGGTTTCGGCTTCTCTTCCACCGCACTCTGGGTCTCTTCGAGGACTTTGCCCATTCGGGGGAGAGCTCGTAGTTCCTCTGAGCGCTGCCGGAGGGCTTCCTGAGCGGTGGCGCGTGCCTGTTCGACCTGGTGGTCCAAGGTAGCGGCGAGGTCGTCCGAGGCTGTCTTGAGTTGGATGATCTTCCCGCCGGACAGAAGGTTGCTGTCACCCAGGAGGGCGCTGATCTGCACCGCCGAGGGAAGGTCGGCCGCACCGCTGCTGTGGGCGCGGTTCAACGCGGCGGCAGCGGTGTCGAAGATCCGCTTCTGGGGCCGGCGAAGAAGCTGACGATCGGGTCAATGGTCAGGTCTTTGGTGTCCAGCAGACCGGTGGCGTGGCCAGGGAGGTCTTCCACCAGCCATTTCTCGGGCTTGGTTGCGTAGTCCTTCAGGGTGGTCACGATTGGTGCGAGTGCGGCGGTGAAGGGGTAGCGATCCGTGTCGATGCGGGCTTCTAGTGTCCCCGCGAGGGTGGCGAACCCTTCAGCGCATGCTTTGGCAATGTCGCCTGCGTCGCGGGGGGATGCTGCGTCGTCGAAGAAGTCGCGGTGGAAGTTGCGCAGTGCACGGGTTTGCCCAGCGGTGTACTGCTGCTGGACAGAGACGATGGTCGATGACTGGCGTTGCGTGTTGCGCAGGGCCGCTGCGACCTCGGTGCGTTTCAACCTGTTGGAGTCCAAGGTCAAGGTCACTCGACCCAGGGAAGCCATGCGGGCCAGTTGGGTCAGGGTCGCCGGCATGGACCAGCCGTAGGGCTTCGCCTGGCACGTCGCAACGATGGAGGCGACGGTGACGCGTTCACCGTTGGTCTCCTTCAACCTGATTTGGTCGAAGAGTTCCTGCTCGGCGACTGACAGTGGTGCGGTGGCGTCATCGTCCAGGGTGGCGCCGGTGGCTGCGAGGGCAGTGGCGATGTCCGTCTCGGTGTATGGCTTGATGCCGAGCAGTTTCAGTTGGGGGTAGGTGCGGGAGACGAGGTCTTGGAAGCCTTGCTCAATGCGGGCGCCGCCGTCGGTGCTGGAGATGCTGAGATCGCCCCGAACACCATGAGCGTGGACTTTCCGAGCAGGTCCCGGAGTCGGTTGACGAGTTCCCGGTGCCGGTCGTCGTTCTGGCTGCTCTTGGACTGCAGGATCCGGCGGTGCGAGTCGGTCATCGTGATGCTCTGGGCTTGGCGCACGTACTTGGCGGTGCGCAGGTAGTTGAGGACGTCGGAGATGAGTCGAGCGTCTTCGGGCAGGACGGCCCGCAGTTCGTCCTTGCCGGTGGTGTGAGCGCGCAGGATGTCGAGCACTCCGGCGTACTCGTACTCGGGGTGATGACGTTAATGGATAGTTCTTGAGGGCGCCCGACAGGCACGTCGTCGATCCTCAGGCAGTAGCCGAAGTCCTGCCCGTTGCGGGTGTACCGGATCTTGGGGGACTTCAGAATGTCCTGGACCATCTTGCCGAGTTCGGAGGTGAGAGCAGAGGAGTCGACATCGACGCTCTTGATCTCTTCCTCGATGTCCTTCTCGTCGTTGGTGAGGTACTCGTACAGGGTGCCGTTGCGTTGGATGTAGGTCTGTTGCTCGAGCAGGTTGAGTGCCTCCTGCACATCGGTGGCGAGGCTGTGGAGGTCTTGTCCGAACGCCCCGTATAGCAGGACGGTGATGTTGCGGGGGGTGGCTTTGAAGTCGCGCACGTACTTGACCAGGAACAGGGCTTTGAGCACGCGCACCGCGAGCGGGTTCTGGCCGGTCAGATTGTCTTCGGCGGTGATGATGGACTGCTGCGCGGCGGACTTCAGAGTGGCGCGGATGCCTTCGAACATGGCGTCGAAAGTGGCCAGGCCCCCGATCGTGGTGGCGCTGAGGTTGCGGGCGACGTGCTGGAAGACCTCGAGCATGGACCGCTCGCCGACCGAGGAGTGGCGGCCCTCGAATCCGTTGTGCTCGGAGATGCCGGAGATGGCGGCCTGGAACAGCGGGAATTGGTAGGTGACGAAGGGGTAGGACGCGATGAAGTGGTCCTCGTCGCTGAAGTTGCGGTAGGTGCGCGACCCGTCGGTGAAGCCGAACAGGGTGGCGAAGTTGTTGACCTCCTCCGCGTAGATCCCCGCGAGGGTGGACTCACCGGCGGTGTTCTTTTGCAGCAGTCGCTTCTGGATGACTTCTTCGACATCGGCGCTGGTCAGTTTCAGGCGGTTGGCGAACCGGGCCTGGATCTTGGAGAAGTCGTTGCCCTGCTGTTTGGTGCGGTCACCGAGGACGGAGTCCATGTCCTCCTGGGAGGTGACCATCACCCACGCGCGACCGTTGCAGCGGCTGGCCAGTGTCTCCGCGACGGTCTGCAGGTTGAGCATCAGTTTGACGTTGCCAGCGATGAACTGGCCGACCTCGTCGACGTAGAAGTTCAACCGCACACCGGAGTCCTGGCTGTCGAGCCAGGTGTTGACGTTGTCGGCGAAGTCCTCGATGGACAGCTGGTACTCGTCGCGGTACTTGGCAAGGATTCCCTGCGGGGACGCTGCGGTGTCACCGATCAATCGGGCGTAGGCGGTGTCGACGTTGCCTTCTTCGAGGATGGACAGTTCGCGGCCTTCTTCCCACGGGAGGCCGGCGATTCCAGCGTAGGACTCCTTGAACGACTCCAGCTGGTGCTTGCGGTCGAGGTCGCGCTCGAACTGCGCGACGTGCGCCATCGACCCGAAGTAGCCGCAGGCTTCATCGAAGACCTTGACGAACACCTTGACGAGGGCATCGGTTTGGTCCTTGCTGACAACGGTGGCTTTCTGGTCGATGTTGAACAGCAGGCTCTTCGCGGGGATCGTGGTGGCCTTGCGGATCAGGGCGGCCAGGATGGCGTTGTCGCCGGCTTTGGCCAGGAAGGCCTCGATGACCTCATCGCGGGTAATGCCTGAACCCTCGACTTCTCCGAGCAGGTGGGCCAGCATCTTGAGCATGTGGGACTTGCCGGAGCCGAAGAACCCTGAGACCCATGCTCCGTTGGCTGTGTTGGTCGGGCTGGTGTAGGCCTCCAGGAGCGCTTCAAGGCCTTTGGAGGCTTCATTGGTGAGGACATACTCGTCGACCTCCACGCCGATGTGGGAGTCGTCGTCTGCCTTGATGACGCCCTCGATGGTCCGGGTGATGTCTTTGGCGAAGATCTCGTTGAGTTGCATGGTGTCTCCCCGTTTCAGACGGCGTAGTCATAGATGTTGAAGGCCCGGTAGTACTGGTCGTCGTGCAGGCGTCCGAACAGTTCCAGAGATGAGCCCAGGGTGACGGATTGCCGGTACTCGCCGGGGAAGAACATGACCAGCGGGGTGTCCTTGGCCACGGTCTGCAGGTTGTTCAAGACGGTGTGCGAGCGGATGTAGGGGAAGACTTCGCCGACTCCGGTGATGAACACCATGTCGTGCGTCTCAGCCGCGATGCGCGCCTTGATCTCCGGCGCCAGCTTGGTTTGGGGATCCAGAAGGCTTTGCAGCATCTCCAGCAGATCCTTCTTGTCCTGCGCCGGTTCCACGGCGATGATCCGGTCCCACACGCCGCGCTGTTTCAGTAGATCCACCACCAGGTCGTACAAGTCGACGTGCAGGACGGTGACTCCCCGCCTTTTCAGGTTGTTCATCAGACGGTGGCGCACGTGCTCCATCGCTACCGACTCGGCCGGGTAAAAGGGACAGATGAAGAAGGGCACCTCGTTTCCGAGGCCCTGCATCTTCCGAAAGCGGTCGCTGGACAGTACCTGCAGGAGGTGTTCTTCGCGCTGGGCCAGTGGAGCGGTGTGGAGTTGACCGGTCATCGCAGGGCCCTTGATATCTGGTCATCAGTCATGGGGAACACCTCGAGGCCTTCGCGACCATGGGGTCGCAGTACGTCGGTGAGTTGAGCGCTGAGGAGAGCCGGGATGATTCCGCCCGCGGGCGACATGAGATCGGCTTCGCGCATCATGCGGAAAAGGTTCTGTCGCAGTTTCCGACGCGTGCTGTCGGTCAGGTCCGCGATCTCCGGCGACCACGCTGCTTTCCCCACGAGGAACGTGTCGAAGTGGCTCAACTCGATTGTCGGGGTCATTCCCACGAACCGATCGCGCAGCACCTCGGTTGCGAACTCGTGAATCAGTCGGTATTGGCGGGTGACCGCGACCCACATGATCGCGTTACGGTCCGCCGCTGATCCGTGCTCCACGATGCCGAGCTCCTCACCGTTCAGGGTCTGAAGTCGATCGACTATCTCCCTGCTCACCCGGGTAACCGCGGCGGCGGTTCGAATGCCCAGCGGATTGCTGTCTCTGAGTTGGGCGCGAGTTTGCAGCCAGTCTCTAGTCTGCCTGTGGATTGGAGCCGTGATACGCGCCTCGGTCGCCAGCAGGCCACCAGTGGTGAAGGACAGTTTGTAGCGCGTCACCCCGTTCTCATTCCTTCTCTGCGGACCCCACGCCCCGATCTCGACTCCACTGAGCGTAGAGCGACGGTCCGACACCATGCGCGGGAACGCCGACACCAAAAGTGACGATCCGGTCCACGTGGTGTTCATAGTTGTCCGTAGGCGGGGTTCGCGGCCACGGCCGATCTCAGATGATCCGGTCGGGTGGCTATGTAGCGTTGGGTGGTTTGTAGTGAGGCATGCCCGAGGAGTCCCATGACCTCGACGGCGGAGACGCCGTTCTCGACCAGGCGGGTGGCGAAGGTGTGCCGCAGGGCGTGAATCAGGGCACCAGGAGGTCGGTGGCTGTTGATGCCGGCCGTCGAGTAGGCCTTGCGCACGAAGTATTCCAGCTGCCCGACGGTCAACGGTTCGCCGTGGCCGTCTGCCCAGAGCGGGGTGTTGGGCGGCGACTGGACCCAGGGGTCATCTGTGGGGAGGATGGTTACCGCCGGGAGCACGAATCGTGGCCACCGGTCGGTCAGGTAGGCGGTCAGGACCGTCTCAAGGCGAGGGTCGATCGGGATCGCTCGGTACTTGTCGCCCTTGCCGTGGCGGACCGCGATCTGCCGCTGGCCGGGCAGACCTTCCACATCTCCCACGCTCAGCTCGAGCAGCTCAGAAGCCCGAAGTCCGGTGACTGCCAGGGTGGTGATGATGGCGTAGTCCCGGATCGGCCACGGCCGTCGGGCCGGGACCTTTCCGTCCTTGAGGACCTGCAGCAGCCAGTTCATGTCGTCCTCGGTGAACGCGTGCGGCGCTGAGCGAGCGACGCACCGTGTGCGGCGACGGTTTCCCGGCCCGCAGGGCGACCAGGAAGTCGTCGAACGCCGCGGTCAGGGGCAGCGGGGAAGCGGTCGCTGGCACGCTCGGACACTACCGAAGTTTTCCATGATGTCAGGAGTTATCATTTACTGATAAGGTTACCCGGTAACGCTTCGGAGTCTCACCCCGACCCTTGCGGGGTCCGGTTGTCACGCGGGGCGGTCGACTCCACGACGTGAAACTGCCCGCCACCACTCCTTACAACCAACCGCGAGCCGTGGAATGCGGATGAGACCGCCGCCGGCGGGATCGTCGAACAGCCCCACCCCGACGACTACATCGACTGTCACGGCGACCCGTTCCCGGACGGACCGCGCGACCCCGCAGCGGCCTGCATGTGTCTACAAGTAACCCACCACGGCGAGGCCCTTCTGCCTTTGACAGGCACCCGTGCTCGCGCTAGCCCACTGTTCCTTGTTGGCGCTACCACCCGGGGGGACCGCGCATGCCCACCACTAGAGCAAGGCGCAACTTGATGTGCGCCACAGGCTGGGCGTCGCCCGGCCCCTCTTCGGTTCACCACACCAGCTCAAGTCCCCGACGTCCACCGGGACGGCGGACCCGATGTCCGGGGTGTGGCGCAGTCGCCGTTTCGTGAGCATCGTCACTGTTCTTGCCCTGACGTTGGGGGTGTCCGCTTTGGGTGTTGTCGACGGCGGTGCCCCCCCTGCGGCGGCGGCGGCGGCGGGTGATGGGTATCGGATCGTTGACGGGCAGATCCAAGTTGTCAACAACTCTTCCGAAATTTTCGGGCCTTTCCTCTATGACGGCGGATGGGATCAATCGGGCGGGAGAGTGGACTTGTCGTCGACGGCAGTTTTCTCTGTGCATTCTCCGGGAGAGCTCGTCGTCGGTGGGGATGAGCAGGAGCTCCGGGCGCCGCTGCGTATCGACAAGTGGGACTACGAACGAACCGAAGTTCAGAACTACTCCTCGACGCCGTGCGGATCTGGGGTGAATCAGACCTATCGGGACTCGGATGTGCAGTATCCAGTCAACGACCCGTCCGCCTACCAGATTTCTGTCGCGCTGACCCCCGGGGACCCCTCGGAGAATTTCACAGTGGCGTTGACTCCAGAGCGCTCCGGCGGTGAGCCTCGCTTCGGCTGGTTGCCTCTCGGCCTGACCGTGAGCGATACGAGCAACTATCCGACATTCCGGAGGCAGTTGTCCTACAGCAACACCATTGTCAGCGGCTGCCCTGACGGTGAGACGCGTTTGGCTATGATCAATGGGGCCGGTTCGTACGCGTTGACCGGTCCAGACGACAGCACGGGAGTGCGAAAGTCGATCGCTGGGTCGCCACCCACCTACTCCGAACCGCGATGCGACGGATCTGGTTCCTGTCGGGTGCGGGTGGAGGGGTCGAGTACGACCACATACTCGGGCCCGGTGCAGGGCTCGACGGTAACGACCTGGTGGGTGGAGGTGGAATTGCCAGCCACCGGCACTGATTGCGAGTCCACGACGAAGAAGAAGACCGTGGCGTTCAAGGCTAAAACGGCGGTACGTGCGAAGCCCGACGCCCAACTCGGCACGTTCAAAGTGAAGGTGCGGTGGTGCAAGGACGCCACTGGAGGTGGCAGATTACCTCGGCGAAACCATCGGGCAAGGTCGACGACGGGCGCCTGGGGTTGGCAGGCATCTTCTGGTCATTCTTTGGGTTCCAACGCCACTACAACGATGATCGTGAGGAGGTGGAACCGGCACCGCCATCCCCGTACGTCGTCGCGTCCGGGTCGTTCAGTATGTGTTTCGACATCATCCGGTTGCTGGACAAGGTCAAGGCCCGCAAGGGGTTGTTGAAGGTGTTCGAGAAAGCGTTGGAGAGCAACCTGGCCGTGGTGTTCCGGAAGTTCAAGGTCAAGAGGTTGAACGCGGACATGATCAGGAAAGCGCAGCGGGCGGTGGATTCCGCCAGTGGGAAGTCCCAGGACGTATACGAGAAAGCCGTGGACAAGATCGACAAAGTGCTCCGCAGACTGGCCCGTAGTAAGGGCCACGACGATGACATCCCCGACCGCGTCGAGGACGTGTTCGAGAACATGATTCCCGACCTGTGGAAGGAATGGGACCGTCAGGTGGGTGAGACGCTGGCGTCCTCGGTCGGGTTGGACTCCCAGGGCCTCGCCCGCAAGATCGTGAAGTCGCTAGACGACGCCATCAACCGGGTCACACGCTACTGCGACGCGGGTGTCACCGTGGGCGGCACGACCTACCGTCCGCTCGAGTTGTGGGCGCCGGAAGTGACCCTCAGCGCCAAGAAGAATGGGGTCCTCGGCTACAGCATCGGCGGCGCGAGGAGCCCGTGGATCAACAAGGTTGATGACATCACGAAAGGTGCCCGCAAGAACAAGTGACCTGAGCGGATCGTCACCGCTCAGGGGAGGGACATAGGCTGCTCGAACCGGGACGGGGTGTTGGCGTCATGTTATACCTCGGGAGAGTGTCCCTATGGTTTGTTAAGCCGCGGCGGGGTGTTTGGGCTGGTAGTAGGTGCCGTCGCGCAGCATGGCTAGATGACGTCGAGGCGGCGTCGGGCGAGAAGATTAGGGCGGCGTTGTGTTTCTTGGCCTGGTCGATTTGCGGTCGTAGTAGGCCCGCGACTCGGGGTCGGTCCTGTAGCGCGGCGAACGCGGACTGGAACAAGGCGTTCTCGAGGCGTTTGTTCCCGGACCGGTTGGGGTGTTCCCCCTTGATCGAGCTCCCGGAGCGGCGGTGACCGGGGCCAGTCCGGCGTAGGAGGCCAGGTGTACACGGTGCGGAGGGAGATCACCGCCACTCGATCAACACCGGAACGCATCGGATGGGGGACGCGACTCATGCGAAAAGACGACCTCACTGTGATCGTCGCGAAACCTGGCGAACTTATTTCAGTGCCCCCACAAACGACCGTTTTCGGGCGAGGCTGCCAGCCCACATCTGCGCGTCAGCCGAGCCACCATCTATTGCCACATCCATGTGGCGAACGCGTTCACCACACATGCCGGGCGGTCGAGGACGTGATCGCGCGTAAGAAGCGGGCCACGCCTCAGGTGGCGCCGAAGGTGACCGGCGCGACGTGGAGGCGCGTGTCATCGCGTTGGCGTGCAGGTAGCCGCCGGCGGGACGTCAGCGGTGGACGCTGCAGTTGCTGGAGAGACAGGTGGCCGTGACCGAGGGATGCCGCCCATGGACCACGCCACGATGGGCGGGTCCTGAAAGGGGGCGCATAAGCCTCACTTGAAGGCGTGCTGGACGATCCCACCCCAGCAGAATACGGCCTTCGTGGCGGCGCTGGACTGGAGGTTCACCACCGCCACGCCCGCATCAGACTTCGGCACCTATTCCCAGTACCTTAAAGGCGACCGCGTACTACTGCCGGGTGAAGGAGATGGACTGACCCGCCGAGTCCGGGCTCTCCGGGAAGATGCACCTGTCACCGCCGCATGCCTTCGCCTCGAGGTCGAAGTCGCCGGTGGTGCCCGGCTCGAAGGTCCGTCCGTGGGCGGAGAGGCAGTCGGTGAGGTCGACCGTGAAGCTGAGCAGGTTCGCCGGGTTGGCCGGCTGATCGTCAGCCTGGTCGGTGTAGCGTGCTCCGGTCCGGGAGAAGGCGGAGTCTGCCTCCACCAGGGATGGACCCGGGTTCGAGAACGAGGACCTCGGGCATTCCTGTCCGGTGCTGTAGATCCCGACCCCGTAGGAGAGATGACCCATGTCGATCCACGGCGCCGTCTCGGGCGGGATCGCTGCGCGCTGCGGTCGCCAGAACGTCAGGGTCACCACAACGTGACCGTTCGAGTCGGCCGCGACCGGGAACCCGTTCTGCAGCGAGCCCGGCTCACCGTACGCGACAGGGTACTGGACTGCCACCGGTCCGCCGTGCCCGTCGTCGTAGGAGACGAGCGCCGGCACGGTGGCGAACATGTACTGCAGCGTGCCGGTGAGTTGGCTCTGGACGCCGTTGTCGGTGATGCGCTCGACCAGGACGTCGCCGGTGCCGATCTGCGAGGCCGTGGCCCGGGTGATGAGCGCCAGAGCGTCACCGACGGCGCCCGTGGGGTTCGGGGTGAGATTGCCCATGCCGTTGCCGTCCGGGTCGAAGGCATCGGGGAAGGGTGGGAGATTCCTGTAGCCGACCTCGGCGTACCCGGTTCCCCCGTGTGAGCAGTAGACGAGCCCCTCGGTACGCGGCGTCGCTTGGTTGGCGCCGCCGCAATCCAGTTCGACGAAGTCGCCCGGCGCGATCTCGATCATGAGTTGTTGCCCCCACAACCCATCAGCCGCACCAATCGCGTCGACCAGTGCGGGCGAGTTGGCGTTCCCCGTCCGCCAAAGGGGAGCACCCAGCAGCGATTTCACGTGGATCGAATCAGGCTGGACCGTCTCCTCCGTGAGCGCGGCCTGCGCGGTGCGCGCGGCCTTCGAGCGATCGACGTTGTCGATGACCAGGTCGCCGTCGTCGTCGATGTCGATCACATCGGGCACCCCGTCGGCATCCCGGTCACCGGCCGGTGGGTTCTTCGGGGGCTTGGAGCGCACCCGGCCGAAGCGCCCGGCGCCGATCGGCACCCCGTGGCGGGCACGCGCCCAGCGCGAGGTGTCGACGGCGGCGCGTGGCAGGCGACGTGCGACCTTCGCATACGCCGGGTGGACCACGACCTTGCCCAGATACGTGCCAGCCCGCACACCGACCACAGCCCGGCCGCCCTTGCGACCGACCACCACCGGGCCGGCATACTTGCCGCTCGGGGCCCGCAACTGCAGGCTCACCCGCGCGGCCGGGGCCACGACCCGGAACGCCCCCTTGCGTGCCCGCACCACCCGCGCCTTACCGTTCGGTGCCAGCGCGATCACGGTGTAGCCGGGCTTGTCCAGCCGCCCCGAGATCCGCTTGTGGGCCTGCTTGCCGGCCGCCACCGCCGTCGTGGCACTGGTCAGCGGCTGGCTCTGCACAGATGTCACAGCGTTACCGGCGCCAGCCGGTAACGCTGCCACAACAGCCATCGCCACGACGACCCCACAGGCGGCCGCGAAGCCACTGTGCCGGCGTGAATGGACCCTGATCCTCATAGCCCCGCCCCTCTACTAGGGCGAACGCGACACATCACGTCCGCAGGCGCGGCAACGAGTACGTCGGGGGATCTGCGAAGCGGCGCACGCATTCACATCACGCCCTCCAACACCAGTATGACACTGAATCGTGGCGTGACACGTGCCGCAGGCTCCTTGCGCCTGGGACTCGCCGCGGATCTGCACGGCGAGCAGATCCAGTTTTCTGCTGGGTACGGATATGCGTTCCACAGATACTCCAATGGTGGTCCTCCCTGCCGGCGCTGGCGCATGACCAGGAGTTGTCACCGTCAGCAAGGACTGCCAGCAGGTCGCACAGCACCTCCCCGTCGATCAGGTCGTGCGAAGCTGACCAAGGTGGTCTCGTCGGGCGCCGCCGGCGGGACGTCAGCGGCGGATGTTCGTGTCGGTCAGTTCGCGGAACCACCGCTCGACCAGGTTCAGCCAGCTCGAGGACGTCGGGGAGAAGTGCAGGTGGAACCGGGGGTGTTTGGCCAGCCAGGCGACGGTGTTGGGGTGCTTGCGCGTCTGATAGGTGTCCAGGATCAGGTGCACCTGCAAGCCCGGGGGACGGCCCGGTCGATCGTGCGCAGGAACACCAGGAACCCTCGTGCTTGTGCTTGGGCAGGCATTGGCCGCACACCTTGCCGGTGGCCACGTTCCAGCGCGGCGAGCAAGGTGGTGGTTCGGGGGGACGCGGGGAGTACGCTTGAACTGAGGCGGTTGTCGCCTTCGGTGGCCGCCGCGATGACAGGGGGGTCATCATGATCCGGTTCACTGCTTTCATCACCTGCTGCGCAGCGTTCGCGCTGGCGGTTCCGGCCGCGGTATCCGTGGCGGCTCCCGTCGCACCGTCGCAGTCCATGCGACCCCCGAGTGCCACCACGAGCGTTCTCGCCGCCCGCGCCAAAGTCTCGGCCAGTCTGTCCGAGACGAGTTTCCGGGCGTCCCGGGCTGGCTCGGTGAAGCTCACATACAGCTTCTCCAAGCGCAGCAAGCACTTCCGCTACCGGCTGAGCGTCAAGAACGGCGCCACGTGGCAGACGGTCAACAGGGTCAAAAAGACGGGGCGTTTCAAGGGCACCCACACTCTGAAGGTCAAGAAGCTCTTCGCGGGAGAGCCCGTCAAGGTCGGCAGTTACTGGCTCAAGCTCACCGCCGACGCAGGCAGTACAACCCTCGCCTTCACAGTGACCAGCGAGCCCCCCGTGACGCCACCGGTGGTCAAGCCGCAAGCTGGTTCTTGGCACTCCACGAGCCCGGCCCCACGGGTGGGGAGTTTTCTCCAGGGTCTGGGTTTCTACGTGTCATCCGATCAGTCCGTCACCGGATTGGGCTTTGGGTACTATTTCACCGGCTGCCCATTGAACACGAATGCAACCGGCCGCAGTGATATGACCTCGGGCTACTCGACACCGATCACCAACGGACAGTTCGCCATGAACCCCACGGGATCTTGGAGCGGGCCGGTTTCCGGCTCCTTGCAAGGCACGTTCGACTCCCCGACCAGCGCGCACGGCACCGGCATGATGTCGGGCATCCTGTGGTGCCAGGGTCCTGCCGGCTACAACTACACCGTGAATGCAAGCACCGGGACCTTCTCCTGGACGGCCACCAAGCAATAGGCCGGGTAACCCAGTGGCAACCCATACTGAGGGGCAAGGGTAGGTCCCCCAGACCCTGCCCCTCGGTGGTCATTGGGATGACCCCCGGTGTAGCAACTCCTCGTGCCTGTGCTTGGGCAGGCACTGGCCGAACACCTTGCCGGTGGCCATGTCCAGCGCGGCGAACAAGGTGGTGGTGGCATTGCGCTTGTAGTCGTGGGTCATCGTGCCGGCCCGTTCACCCGAAACACATCGTTCCACGAGGCGAGATTTACCCGGAACGCCTGGTTCCAGGGGCGACGTTCACCTGGAACGCAGGGTTCGACAAGGCGACGTTCACCGGAGGCGCAGAATTCGACAAGGCAAGGTTGATCCGGTACCGGGGACGGCATGACAAGGACCTGGCGGGGCCCCCTCAGTGAGCGAACCGTTTGCGGGGGCGCTTCTCGGGTCGGAGTCGGCCTCGGGTTCGGGGCCTGGCGACGGGGCCCTGACCGGGATTAGGCGCCTTCCCAGAAACGACCGATTCCGGACGCTCGCCCGGGGGATTTTCGCCCATTGTCGAGTGCCTTCAGGGGCGTAGTGTGGACATGGGTGGTGGGTTACCCGGAAGAGGTGGGGACGATGAAGATCAGTTACGGGGCAGTGGTGCCCCTTCCGCCGGATGAGGCGTTCGCATTCGTGTCTGACCCCGAGAAGTGGCCGACGTTCTTCGAGTCCATGCGGTCCGTCGAGAAGGGCGATGACTGGGGTGCGGTGGGCGGGCATGCCCGCATGACGAACGTTCTCCTGGGCCGGTCGATCGAGTCAGAACTCGAGTTGACGGCGTGGGACCCGCCGCGCGAGTACCGCTACACGGCCCGCCAGCCCGGGCCCGGAGCTGCACTACCGAAGGGTGTTCGAGCCGGTACCAGGGGAACCCAGCTGAGCGGAACGACAGAGGCTGCGCTTCGTCGAGGGCTGTCCGGCCTGATCGACCGGGTGTGGGCCAGGGCGTTGCAGGGGATGTTCGCGAAGGCGATGCGGCGATTGCCCGAGGCCGTGCGCAAGACCTCGGGCGCGACCGGCGCCTAGCGGCTGACGGCCTCGCTGAGCGGCAGCTATGCGCCAAGTGATGGCTGGCGATAGCCACTGCGGCGATACGCGAAGACGTGACGTTCACCAGCGGTGTGGATGTCTCGCCGCGTGAAGGACCTCCCCGAGCAGGGCGGGCGGTCGTGGTACCCCTTATGACGCTGCCTCTAGGGCGGCGGCCACCGCCTCGGCCGGGGTTCCCCGGAACGCTGGCCCTGACCCGGCACCACAACATCGGCGCTGAGCCCGGCCAGCACGCGAAGCGAGTCGCGGGCCTGGGCGTTGTCATGGTTGAAGAATCCGGGCAGCAACTGCGGCCCGGGGGCGTGGACCAGGGCATGTTCGGTCATCAGCGCATCACCGGCCAACAGGGTTCCCCGCGCCGGCAGGTGCATGGCGCAATGCCCCGAGGTGTGTCCCGGGGTGTGTACGGGGAGCGGTCGACCTGGAATGTCGAGCGGTCCCGCTCCGAATATGTCGACATCGCCGAGCCGCTCGACCTTGGTTCCCTTGAGTCGCATCACGTCCATCATCCACACGAACACATCCGGGCGCCACAGCATCTTCAGCAGGGTCGGCACCGATACCTGCTCGATGCGAGTACCCGTGGCGTTCGGCACCTCCAACTCGTGACAAAGCACCGGCTTACCCACGGTGGTCCGGAAGTACTCGGCGCTGCCCAGATGGTCGGGATGCGCGTGTGTGAGGACCACCGCAGCCACATCGGCCGGAGAACGCCCGATCCGCTCCAGGGACGCGATGACCCGATCGCGGTCACCGGGATACCCCGTGTCGACCAGCGTCACCTCATCCCCATCGACCACCAGCACCCAGCAGACATGCTTGGCCCGTGCCTGCCACACACCTGTCGCGACCTCAACAACCTCGACGTCCATTGGTGTACCCCCTTCGTCCCGTTGCCCACGGGAGCCGGGCCAACGAGGCCCGCCGCCAGCGGTGAGACTTGACGTTGGCAAGGTATCACCACAACTTCCGCGATCGCTGATTTCAACCGCGCCTCCGGTTACGGCCACGCTTGGCCACGGGTCGCGACAGGCATGCGGGGGCCTCTCCGAGCATCGCCGCAGCGATGCACCGCATCAGCCGGCTCCATACCCCGTCACATCATGTAGATGACCGTGTCCTCGACACTTGCCTCGACGAACAACTCCTCGGACTTGGCCATGATGGCGAGGTAGCCGGGGTCGGTGAGGGTCTTGACCACGGCGGCGTCAAAGCCGGCCATGTCCGCGAAATCGGAGAACCAGTGCATCGTGCCGTAGGTGCCGCCGACCTGCATGCCCCACGTCGTGGAAGCCCAGACTCTCCGTGGAGTACTTGCAGATCTCAGCAGCGAAAGCTGCAGCTTCCTGGCCCTTGCCCCGGGCCACAAGCGCAGTCCTGTGGAAACGGATCGCCATGACATCCTCCTGTCGGATCACGCCGACGGGAGATTATCCCCGTCCTCAGAGTACCGCCAGCGACCGGCTGGCGACAAGCCGAAAGGGCCCCCGGGGCTCAGGCGCACGATCCCTACGGTCCCGTTGGACCCGGTCACGGCGACGATCAGACCGATCCTCCGCACTTCGGCACCCAGGTCACCCGGCCAGCGCGGCGGCAAGCGGCCTCGGGGATAGACCATGAGTGACCGCAGACTCCCACCACCTGACCGCACACCCTGACCGTTGGATGTGAACCCGCGCTCAGGCCACCCGGCACCAAGCCACGAGAGGAAGCAGGGCGACACGCGGCGAAAGGACTCACTTGGTGTCGAGGTTGGTGGTCTTTGGAAGGTTGGGTGCAGGCACCCCGTTCAAGTGACGCCAGTGGAGTCCGGTTCGAGGATGGCAGCCCGAGCGCTGGTCCCGGGCCAGCCTCTCCGCGAAGCGCACTGCGTCGCTTGGTGCAGTTCGGCGGCCGGCGCGCTGCGAAGCGAGTGACCCGGCCCTGAAGGAATCGTTTCTTCCGCGGGCAGCTCACCTCAACGACGCAAAACCCGCACCTGGCCGGCGAACTTCCGAAGAGCCATACAACCCAACCCGCAGCGGGTGTTCAGCAAGGGCGGGCCCTGTTTCTGAATCGACCGTTTCTGAGACGTCCGAAACCTCCCTCGTGAACGCGTGGTCTAGAACTTGTGTCCTAAACCGGCGGGCTTGTTGACGGATTGGGACACGGGCACAGTCCCCCGTGAAGGGGCTACTGCAGGCGGTTCAGCAGTTCGGTGGCGATGGCTGTATCGACACGGTGGTCGAGTCCGGTGAGAAGTTCGGTGGACCGTTCACCGTCGATGATGCGGCGCAGAACCGCGACCAGCGCTGACCAGTCATCTGTCGCGCTGAGGTTGTCGAGTAGGCCGTACACCTCCTCTTGAGTGGCAGTGTCGGCGTTGCCGGAGGCGATCTGGGCGGCGCCGGCAAGAACCGGTTCCCATAGCTGCAACGTCTGGGCGACCGGATCCGCTGGACCGCCCCCGGCCGCTACCAGGGCTCCCATCCCGGGCTGGCCCAGGGTGTCTGCCAGCAGTGCATACTGTTGCTGCTCGGTGTAGCCGAGGTCGCGCATACTCGATGCCCAGGTTGCGAACCGCATTGCGCAGCCGGTCAGTGAACACACCAGGCAGCTGCTGCGGCGATCGCGCCGAAGTGACGCGGACCGACTCGCGGCATGGCCGATCCAGCGACTGATACCCACTCGACGCGGGCGTTGGTGAGAACCTTCCAGCGATTCCGAACTGCGTGCCGGTGATCAACCTCTGCCGGCGGTTCCCCCGGCTAGAGTGCGCACATGGCGATCAAAGATCTGGAGGAACTCGAAGCACAACTGGCGAATGAGCGACGTAAGGTCGACGTCTCAAGCGTGACTTTCTCAGTGCGAGAACTCGTCCGCATGTTCGAAAGGGTGAGCTCCGCATCGCTCCGGCGTACCAGCGGAAGTACCGCTGGTCGAGACTGTCGCATCAACTTTCATCGAATCAATCTTCGTGGGTTTGCCAGTCCCGCCGATCTTCGTCGCAACCAACGAGGATTTCGAGCTGGAAGTTGTCGACGGCCTGCAGCGTATCTCCACGCTCCTGATGTTCCTTGCAGAGCGACCAGAATTCTTGTCGACCATTAACCGAACCAAGCCATTGCGGCTCCAAGGTCTTGAAACGTTGGATCAGTTGAACGGGCTGACCTACTCGGATTGCCTTCTTCGCTGCAACGCTACTACTTCGGACGTCAACCATTGCAGGTCATTTCGCTCACTGATAAGAGCGACCGCGCTGTTAGGTTTGATCTTTTTGAGCGGCTCAATGCGGGCGCGATTGCACTCTCAGCTCAAGAGGTCCGCGCGGCAGTCTACAGGGGAGGCTTCAACGACCTTCTCGAGGAACTCAGCGACTACCCGTCTTTCAAGGCGCTCCTTAAGCTCCAGGAGGTCAATAAGCATGACGGAACTGCGGCCGAGCAGGTTCTGAAATTCTTCGCATACAAAAATCATCAAGCACATTTCACTGGCAGCGTGACGCACTTCTTGAACTCGTATGCCGAGATCGCGAACGATACTTTTGACTACCAACTAGAACGGGGGATATTCGAGGGCGCATTCGATTTTTTGCATAGGTGCACTGGAGGTCCCTTTCTCCGCAAGACGACTCATGTCACGCCTCTCGTGGAATTCGAGGCGTGTGGCGTCGCGATAGGCAGTCTTCTTGAAAAGGGGACGCCCCTGGTCGAGCCACCTGACGGGTGGATCGAGGATCCAGAGCTGGTGAAGGCGAGCACAGGAGGGTCAAACACGCGACAAATGCTCGCTCGCCGAATCTCTAGGAGGCAGCGATCTCATCTCTCCCAGGGAAGTCGACGAGGGGACCTCAGCCCCCTCTGGACGGCAAAACCATCAAGCCGTCACACGTTCAGCAGGTCTGGAAGGTTCTCGGGCTAGGCGGGAGCCCGTTCCCATCGATCGGGGCCTCGACGGCCCTGACCAAGCTAGCCAGCATCAGGAACGATGTGGCACATAGGAATGTGTCGATCTCAGAGGTCTTCTTGGAGCCAGGCAAGACCGCGGTGCATCTCGCGGGGTACTTGGACGAGATGATCCTCTTCTCTCTTCATGTTGGCGTCGAGGTGGAGGCCTACGCTCTGGCACGAGACTGGCACAAAAAAGTCTAGCTCTGGCGGTCAGTCCACGACAGGAGACGACCGGACGCGTTCACCCCAGCGTGCGGTCTCCGGGAGCCGGATGTCAGCCTGGGCTACACCCCAACCTGACGTCCAGGGCGAATAGCGCCTGCCGCAGCGTGCGGCGTCCAGTTGGAGCCGCCCGTGTCGTTTCCTGACACCGTCGGACCCAGGTCATAGAGTCCAACCTGACAACACCGGCGGGCGAGGGGAGAGTCAGGCATGGCCCGAGTCGGATACACGCGCGTTAGTTCCGAGGCGCAGAACCTCGACCGGCAGCTCGACGGCATCGCCGTGGACAAGGTGTTCCCCGACAAGGTCTCCGGTAAGAACACCCAACGGCCGAAACTCGACGAGCTGCTCGACTACGTTCGTGACGGCGATACCGTCGTCGTGCACTCAATGGACCGCCTGGCCCGCAACCTCGATGATCTGCGCCAACTCGTCCGCACCCTCACCGGCCGCGGTGTGCGCGTGGAGTTCGTCAAGGAGAACCTGACCTTCACCGGCGACGACTCCCCCATGGCCACCCTGCTGCTATCGATCATGGGCTCCTTCGCGGAATTCGAACGAGCACTTATCCGCGAACGGCAGATGGAAGGCATCGCTCAAGCCAAGAAGCGCGGCGTCTACACCGGCCGCAAGAAGGCCCTCACCGAGGAGCAAGTCGTCGACATCCGCGACCGCATCAACGCCGGCGAAACCAAAGCCGCCCTCGCCCGGGAGTACGGCGTGAGTCGAGAGACCCTGTACCAACACCTCCGGTCGGCGATCCGCCTGCAGCACCAATCAAAGTCAACTGAGGGTAGCCGATGGGTGCGCCGTATGTTCCGATCAAGCGGCTGGTCGACAGCTCGCTTGCGGTGTCAGTTTCCGAAGTCGCCTGCAAATGTCTGAAGTCCTGTGCACGCGCCTCCACGTTTCCCGTAAGGGGATCCCCGTGCGGGACAACTGCACTTCGCACCGAAATCTCGCGATCATCCCCACGGGAGGTCGCCATGGTGGGGCCTGGCCCGTCTGGTCGTGGCGCCACGGTCAGCGTCAGGAGTGACGCCGACGGCCACACGATGCTGTCGGGCACGGGGCTGGCATTGCGCGAGGGACGGTTGGTTGCACCGAGCTACTTCCTGAATCGTGCTCATCCGCTCCCGGCACCCTTAGTGGACTTCCGCTCGGCGATGCGGGCCCGGACCTTGGACGCGGTCGGCTTCACCCTCTCGTGCCAGGCACGTCTGGCAACAGGTGTCGAGGCCCCAAGGCCCGCGAGGACCACCACGGCGACCAGTCCCTTCTTGTTGAGGACCTGGCGGCCAGCGCCGCTTCCCGTGCGGAGCGCGGCCGGGCCGAGCTTGATGTTGGTGAAGACAGCCTCCGGCGCAGCAGCCGGAGGCACGACGCCGTCTGGGTTCGCCTCC